>CAYJEV010000122.1:0-4943 GCA_964369265.1 uncultured Oscillospiraceae bacterium | reverse complement strand
AATGCGACAGCATTACTACAAGCCTTTGCCTTCTTATAAAACCTACTATCTGCTTTATAAATCTTCGACCCAGAATAAGCAGATTTTGCTTTTAAACAAGGCAGACGAAGATAGAATACTTGCGTATTCTGATGAGGATAACGCAGTAAAAAGTGAAATATGTTTATTATGGGCTGGTTCAGATTATATCGGTCACCCTAAGATAATTAAATCATAGTTAATATCAAACTTCAATAATTATTTGTAAATTTTTGTATTAAAAAGCAATAAGCCCCTCTCGCCTTAATAGGAAAGAGGGGTTACTGCTTTATTATTTACTTTATTAAAGAAGTGGCAGTTTTTGAGTGAATTTTATCATAAACACCTGAAATCTTCATTGCTCTGATAAAGGTTGGATATAACACTAGAGCTACAATAACAGCAATAATACCATTTGTTAGCGAAACAATACCTTTTTGTGCTGTGACAGTAATAACAGTCTCAATAGGATGCCTGTAGAAGAATAAATCAGATATAACGCCCTTTGATAGATAAAGAATAACATATGTTACAGCGCCAGCAATAGAAGCAACAGCAAGCCTTGTTGGTGTTGTGTTTTCTCTATCTCCATTTGGGAAAGCTAATGTTCCAGCAACATAAGCCATCATTCCTTTAAACACTAAAGTGTATGGAGCTGAGGAGATGAACGCTGGGTCTACTAAGTCGAAGAACATTGAGCCAATACCAGCAGCCAAAGCACCTTTTTTGCCGCCTAAGGTTAGGCCAGCGAGAATGCAGAAGATATTGCCAAAGTGAATCATAGTTTTTCCTAAAGGGGTTGGGATATCAATCCTTAGATTTGTTGCTACAAATACCATAGCCGCCATTAGTCCAATAACCGCTATAGTGTGGGTTTTACTACGAGAGTTCATTATATTTCCTCCTTGAAATTTTTATCCTTTTATGGTAATATATTATCAAATGTGTGGTATGAAATAAATAGTCAGTTTATTTAATTTTTTTAGTACCAGAGGAGAGTTATGATAACATATAATATTTCAGAAAGAGGAAAAGAAGCTGTTTATATTTTCTTGTATCGAAAAATAAAGGAAGATATATTAGAGGGGAAGTTTGAGGCTGGATATAAAATGCCCTCTAAAAGAACGCTTGCTATGCATTTAGGGGTGAGTGTTAACACAATAGAGAACGCATATGACATGCTTGTTCAAGAGGGGTATTTAGAAACTATAATAAAAAAGGGATATTTTGTAGTTGAGCCATATCAAACTGTTGGAGGGCATAAAAAGCTTGTGACTGAGAAAGCGGAGGATAAAAAGGAGCTTTTTGAGCTATATAACAACGCAACTTCATCAGATAGCTTCCCATACACAATATGGGCAAGACAACTAAGAGAAGTTCTTTCTGAAAAGGGAAATGAGCTTTTTAGCTCGCAAGAGTTTAATGGAATGCTTTCACTAAGAAATGCAATAGCAGAATATCTATTTAGGTTTAAAAATATATCTTGCCATCCTTCTCAAATTGTTATAGGATCTGGGACGGAATATTTATACAGTGTTTTGATTAGGGTGTTGGGCAGAGATAAAAAGTATGCTATTGAAGATCCTGGTTTTGAGCGCATTTATCGAATGTATAAAAGCGGAGATATAGATGTTGTTCATCTCCCAATTTGTAGTGACGGTATATCTTTAAGCGATTTATATCAAAGCAATGCCGATATACTCCATATTTCCCCATCTCACCATTTTCCAACAGGGATAGTGACCTCAATTCAAAAAAAGAAAGAGCTGTTAAATTGGATGACTGAAAAAGAAAGAAGATATATAATTGAAGATGATTTCGATAGTGAGTTTTATTTTGAAAAAAGGGCAGTACCTCCTCTTGCTAGCATGGACGAGAGAGTAATTTACCTTAACACATTTTCAAAAACCATCTCTCCAGCAATAAGAATAGGTTACCTTGTTCTACCTCCTGATTTGGCTGAACTCGCAAAAGCTGAATTTAGTTTGTCCAGCTGCCCTGTGTCTGCTTTTGAACAGCAAACCCTTGGAAAGTTTATTGAAAAAGGGCATTTTGAGGGACATATAAGCAGAATGCGAAGGCTATATAAAGCTAAGCGAGATGAGGTTATAGCAGAGATTAAAGCTGTTTTGGGGGATACAGCAAAAATTCATCAAGAGGAAAGCGGGCTTCATTTTCTGCTAGAGGTTAAAAGCGATATCTCTGATGTTAAGCTAAAGGAAACAGCGCTAAACGAGGGAATAAAGCTCTCTTTTCTCTCGGAATACTATCAAAACAAGGAGAATGCCCCCTCTCATATGATAATTGTTAATTTCACTTCAATAAATGCACAAAGCTTATCAAAATCTCTTCTTAAACTAAAAGAAATTATTAAAAAAGGCTAGCAATTGCAATGTAGATATTGTATAATTTTTAGTGAAATATTAAAAATTACTGGCAATTCATTGTCAAGAAAGAGGTAAATATGTTTGATATTCTAATAAAAAACGGATTTATTGTCGATGGCACAGGCAGCAAAAGATATGAGGCTGATGTTGCTATTAAAGATGGTAAGATTGCAAAGATTGGCACAAACCTTAATGAGCAGGCTAGTAAAGTTATAGACGCAAAAGGACTAATTGTAGCTCCTGGATTTATTGACTCACACACACATACAGATGGTTCTTTCTTATTTGGCACAGATTCATATAACCACTTAGAAGATGGAGCAACAACAGAAATTGCTGGGCAATGCGGCAGCGCTCCTGTACCATCATACGAAGGCTCTTTGGCAAGAATACCAGCGCATATCTCTGAGGAAAGAAAACAAGAGATTATAGCTGCTTGCGATAACTACAAATCCTTTATGGAGTTTGCAGATAAGCAAAAATTCGGCGCTAACCTTGCTTTTTTTGCAGGGCAGGGAAATATTAGAGGCAGGGTTATGGCGTATAGCCCAGAAAAGCCAACTGCGGAGCAACTAGAAGCTCAAAAAGTCTTGGTACAAGAGGCGATGGATGCTGGCTTTATTGGTATAACAACAGGCTTTGTGTATGCACCATCTGTGTATTGTGATGAATGGGAAGCAACAGAGCTATGCAAAGTAGTTAAGGCAAATGGTGGTGTGTATGCAACGCATATTAGAGATGAGGCTGACCATGTAGTCGAGGCTGTTGAGGAGGCAATAAATGTTGCTAGAGCTTCAGGAGTGCCGACTGTTGTTTCGCACTTAAAAGTAACTGGCGCTCATAATGAGGGCTTATCCAAAAAATTGCTTGGAATGATAGATAAGGCTAATGAGGATGGCTTTGAGGTATATGCCGATCAATATCCGTATCTTGCTGGTTCTTCTCCATTTCTAAGCACGGTTCCACCAAAGTTCCACACAGAAGGCCCAAAGGCTTTAATTGAGAACTTGAAATCTGCTGATTTTAGAAAAGAGGTTGTTGAAGTAATTAAGGCAACGCCAGTATCTTTTTATAATCTAACTGGTTTTGATGGATTTTTAATTGTTGACTGCGCAATAACTAAGGAACATATTGGAAAAACTCTTCAAGATATAGCGAATGAAACAGGCAAAAATGGATTTGATGTAGCATTTGATTTGCTTGTTGATAATGAAGGCACTGTTCAGATGGTGTATTTCACACAAGTTGAATCTGATATGTATAGAATTATAGCTCACCCAAGAGTTATGGCTGGTTCTGATTGGAGCTCATACAATAAGCATTTTGATAGAGAGCAAAAAGGCGGAGGACATCCAAGAGGAAGCGCAACAATTGTAAAGCATCTTTCTATTGTTAGAGATAAGGGGTTGTTTAGCCTTGAAGACGCTGTTAAGAGAATAACATCAATGCCAGCAGAGCTTTATAACCTGCCAAACATTGGCTACATAAAAGAAGGTTTTAACGCTGATATTACAATCTTTAGCTATGAAAACTTAAAGGCAAATGCTGATTTTATTCACCCATTCCGACAAAACGAAGGAATAAGCTACGTTTTAGTTAATGGTGAAGTTGCTGTTGAGAATGGAACTGCAACAGGGGTATGTGCTGGCAAGGTAATTAAAAGGAGAAAATAAATTTGAGAAACTCTTATTTTGATGGTGGTTTATTTGAGTATATCGCCATAGTTATTTTCGGCTCTTTGATAACATTTCTAACTTTTGGAATTTGTTATCCTTGGGCTGTTTGTATGGTGTATGGTTGGAAGATAAATCACACAGTAGTTGAGGGCAGAAGGCTTAAATTCACAGGCACTGCTATGAGCCTTTTTGGGCACTGGATTAAGTGGTTGCTTTTGACTATCATATCTTGCGGTATTTACTCATTTTGGGTGTTTATTGCAGTTGAAAAATGGAAGGCTGAAAACACAATATTTGCTTAGTGACAGGCTATTTAGTTCTAGTCCTGTCGTGCTAGAAAGGATTACTATAATGAACAACGAACAAATGATGTCATATATATTAGATTCATATCCATATCCTATTGTATTTGTTGATTGCGAGCATATTATTAGGTACATGAATAAGAGGGCTAAATATCATTATTACGAGGAGAGAGGATATAGGGACTTAATTGGCAAGTCTTTGTTTGACTGCCATAACAACCCAAAATCCGAAGAGGCGATAAGAGCCATTATCGAGAAAATGAAAAATCACGCCCCTGAAATGTTCTTAAAAGTTAGCTCAAGCAACGAGAGAATTATTATAACTCCTGTTAGAAACGAAGAGGGCGAGCTGATTGGCTATTTTGAGAGATTCGAGCAGAATGTTCAAAAATAGCACTCTGAGCAATTAGATAGCAATAATTCAATATAAGGCTACCAGTAAAGAAATAAGCTACCAATATCAACTTGGATATTGGTAGCTTATATTATATGTAGATTATGTTCATTTTACTTATGAGAACGCTCAAAATTCAAGTGTTTTGTTTCGCCACTTGCCC
>CAYJEV010000121.1:0-4983 GCA_964369265.1 uncultured Oscillospiraceae bacterium | reverse complement strand
GGAAAATTAAATTTTTGTGTATAGGGTGTTTAATACAAAGCATTACCATTTATAGCTTTAACCTAAAATAGTTAGACATTAGGCTATGAAATGTAATAAATGTTAGCAAAAGTAAATGAATTGTAAAACTTGGATATTCTATTGACTATTAGTTTAAAAGAAAATATAATACAATCTGGGAAAAATAAATAAAAAAACTGTCACCACTAGCTAAAGTTTTGAGGTTAAAATGACAGCGCCCAAATGAAAGGAGAGCTATTATGAAAAATAAAAAAATAATTAGCTTATTATGTTGTTTGGCCACTCTTGTTTCAACTTTTTCTGCATGTGCAGAAACACCGTCAGTATCAGAGAGCCAGTCTGCAAGCGAAGAGGCATCATCAGCTGTAACATCAGGAGAGTCCACAGGGGCTGCAACTGTTTACACTAATGGCGCTATCTACACTGTTGAGGGAGAAAATTGGAGCGAAACTCCAGTTGAGGCACTTGCTGTTGATGCTGAGGGAATTATTTCTTTTCTAGGCACAACGAAGGACGCAGAGGCGTTCATTGGAGAGGGTACAGAGGTAATAGATCTTGAAGGCAAAATGATGCTTCCAGGCTTTATTGACGGACACATTCATGCTCCAGGTGTGGCTCTAACAGAGCTATACGATATCTACCTATACGAATCTATCACAAAAGAGAAAACTCTTGAAGATATCAAGGCTTTTGTTGATGCAAACCCAGATTTAGATGAGTATTGGGGCAGAGGATTTACAATCGGTATAGGCGAAGATCCAAGAGGTCCGCAAAAAGAATGGTTAGATGAAATTGTTTCAGACAAGCCAATTATTTTAACTTCAAATGATGGGCATAATGTATGGATGAACTCAAAGGCATTCGAGATGAACGGTATCACAACTGAAACTGCTAACCCAGCTGGTGGAACAGTTCAAAAGACTGATGATGGAGAGCTTTGGGGAATACTAACAGATGCTTCTTCACTTATCGCAATGAAACAAACTTATTCAGAAGAGCAACAACTATCTGCTCTATCTCATTTCCAAGATAGTATGTCTGCATGGGGCTTTACAAGCGCAATGTTTATCTATCCTCATAGAGTTAGCACAGATCTTTATAAAACTTTTGAGGATAATGGAGATCTTAATATGCGCCTTAGCCTAGCTGGCGGTATTGAACCAGAGCTAGACTTTGAAACTCAGCTTTCAGCTGCAATCGACTTAAGAGATTCAATGGCTGATTCAGAGCTAATTGATGTTCCAACAGTTAAATATTTCACTGATGGCGTTGTTGAAGGTATGACAGCATACATGCTAGAGCCATACGCACCTGAATCTGGAATGCCAGAAGATTACGTTGCAGAGTTTTACTGGAATCCAGAAGAACTATCTACATATTTTGATAGATCTATGGAAGAAGGCTTCCAGCTGCATGTTCACTCAATTGGCGATGCTTCCACAAGACTAGTTCTTGACTCAATGGAATATGCTCAAGCTGAAAATCCAGATGCTGATAACAGAAATGTTATCGCTCACTTACAAGTTGTTGACGAAGCTGACATTCCAAGACTAGGCGAGCTTGAAATTATTGGTGCAACTCAACCATACTGGCATTTTAGAGAGCCAGAGTGGTTTGATGTAGTAGACGAGCTAGTTTTAGGTGCAGAGAGAGCTGCAACGACATATCCTGTTAAATCACTAATCGACACAGGCGCTATACTAACTTTCTCAGGAGATCACCCTGTATCACCAGTTAACAACCCATTATGGGCAATTGAGGTTGCTGTTACAAGAAACCTAAATAACCCTGAATACTATGGAGTTGAGGATATTACAGATATTGACGATCCAACATGGCTGTTAAACCCAGCAGAGCGTATCACAGTTGCACAAGCAATTGAGGCGTACACTGTTAATAGCGCATATCAACTATACAGAGAAGATGAAGTTGGTACATTAGCTGTTGGTAAGAAGGCAGACCTTGTTGTGTTTGGCGAGAACCTATTCGAGATTAGCCCAATTGAAATTGATTCAGTTGAGATAACTGCGACAATCTTCAATGGCGAAATTGTAAATGGTGCTCTATAAATAACTAATAGATAATATTTCATAATAAAAATGACTTGCAGTCGGCTGTTGATATGCCGATTGCAAGTTTTTTGTGTTTTGAGAATTTTAATTTAGCATTGCTTAAATCTCTCTTGCCTTTTTGCTGAAAAGAGTTTATAATATTAGTGTAAAATAAATAAAAAAAGCCTAAAAATACATTTTTTGGCGAGAGGAGGTAACATGACAGAGATTTTCAAAACTGTTAATGGCAGATTGGAGAAAATTAATTCATTCGAAGAAGGATGCTGGATAAACTTAGTTAATCCCTCTCAGCAAGAGCTTATTGCTGTTGAGGCTATTTGTGGTGTGTTGCCTGAATTTTTGCAGGCAGCGCTTGATGACGAGGAGCGAAGCCGTATTGACTATGATGATGAAGTGAACCAAACTTTAATTACTGTCGATATTCCGAAAGTGGAGGCTGACGGCGATTCTTATATCTACACAACTATTCCTCTTGGTATTATAAATTTAGAGAGCTGCTTAATCACAGTATGCCTTATTAGCTCTTCTTTAACTAAGGAGTTTATTGAGGAGAGGGTTCGATATCATAGCACACAAAAGCGCAGCCGTTTTGTGTTTCAGCTATTATATCAAAATGCGAGAAGATACCTAAACTATCTTAGACAAATTGATAAGGAAACAGAAAAAATTCACCAAGAGCTGCAAAGAAGCTATAAAAATAAAGAGCTTTTAGAGCTTATGAGGCTTGAAAAATCTTTGGTTTACTTCTCAACTTCTCTTAGAAGCAATGAAGTCGTGCTGGAAAGGCTTATGAGAACAGATTTAGTTAGAAAATACCCAGACGATACCGAGCTACTAGAAGATGTTATCACAGAGAATAAACAGGCTATAGAGATGTGTACTATATATCGTGATATTTTAAGCGGCACAATGGATGCATATGCCTCTATTATAAGCAACAACCTTAATATAGTAATGCGATTTTTAGCTGCTATCACAATAGTCCTAACAGTTCCGCAAGTTATTTCAGGAATTTGGGGAATGAATGTTAATCTGCCTTTCCAAAATGATCCTCTAGGCTTTATTTATGTCTGCATTATCGCATTAGTATTTATTTTATTCTCAACAGTGTGGCTGTATCGAAGGGAAATGTTTAAGTAGAAGCCTTTATTTGTGTTAAAAGCGAGAAAAGGGGAGGCTGATGATATGTTTAATTTTGAGAGCAAACAGGATAGGTGGCGAAGGAAAATACTTGAAGTTCTGCGCAAAAATAAGCAAAATAGTCCTAAAAAATCTCTTAGATTCAAAATGACAGACGAGGCTCTCAGAAAACGAATAATTGAAGTTGTAAAACCAATAAAAAGCGATTATTTCTCGTATCAAAACCTTAATTTATTGTATGGCGTTTATGATGAAGAAAAGGATATGTTTCTAACCTTAAGTTATTACTTATCAGAGGCAATCGCCCGTACTGGGGGAAGAGATGAGTATAGATATGTGGTTATTACAAAAGATGAAGGGTTTATCTATCCAAACGCTATGATAGATGGCAGCTATAGTGTTAGTAGAGCAGACATTTCGGCTGCAATTAGACTATATACTAACATTAAAGAAATACTAACCTTTGAGCGACAAATGGAAGCAAATCTCAAGGTATCTTTTAATGATTTGAAGCAGGAGCTTAGGGAGAGAATTTTCGATTAATCTAAAAAATAATATATATATAAATAAATAGACACTATCCAAACTTCGATAGTGTCTATTTATTGCGTTTTAGTAAAATTTTTATTAGTTCATGATTGACTGGCTAACATTATCTTTATTTACAAAGATATAAACTGTGCCGTCTTTTTTAGCCTTTGGCTCTTCCCATAAAAGATTGCTTTTGCCAGTATAGCTGTTGCCTTCGGATTTGTATGTGTAGCTAGCGACAAAAGGGTGATAGCTTCTATGCTTTATTCCGTATAGTCGTTTAACTTCGGTTAGCTTTGCTTCTATTTTGATAGAGTTAGCCATAAGTTCTGTGTCTGCCTTAATTGACTTTGCAGAAGATACAGCAAAGCATATAGTTGCGACTAAAAACACAGCTAAAAGTATAATAATTTCATCACGATAGATGCCTTTATTTAGCATATCCCAGGCAGTTACAAAAAAGAACACAGCAAAAAGCCCAAAACATAATCCACCATAAAATTGCGATTTATAAGAAGGCCTTTTAACTCCAAGAAATATAAACAAACTCTCGCTCATAAGCTTCAACATAAGCTAGCCTCCTAAGCCTTTTTAACCACAGAGGATTTTAGCTTCATTGCACCAAAGCCATCAATTTTGCAGTCGATATTGTGATCGTCAGTCGCATCTTCGATTAGACGAATGTTCTTAACTTTTGTGCCAACCTTTAAGTCAGATTGAGCGCCTTTAACTTTTAGTGTTTTAACTATAGTCACAGTATCGCCGTTCTCAAGCACATTTCCAGCAGAATCTTTAATTACATTGCCCTCTTCTGGCTGGGCATTTTTATCCCATTCATGGTTGCATAAAGGACATACTATCATGTTGCCATCCTCATAAGGATAGTCGCATTGGCATTTTGGGCATATCGGTGTTGTCATTTTTAAATTTCCTTTCAGTATCTTTGTTAATTGTTACAGTTACACTAATATTATACAAGCTTTTATTACAGTTGTAAAGCCTAAGCTTCAAGCGTTTGTTTGATGGGATATGTTATAGGAGGAATTTTAAAAGGCATTTTAAAATCAATTTAGTATTGTGTTTTAAAAATAGTTGTGATATAATGTAGGTTGTCGAGTAAACGAGATAGCGGCATGCGAGAGCATGAGGAAAGTCCGGGCTTCACAGGGCAGGATAGCTGCTAACGGCAGCCGAAGGCGACTTTAGGGAAAGTGCAACA
>CAYJEV010000120.1:0-5077 GCA_964369265.1 uncultured Oscillospiraceae bacterium | reverse complement strand
ACTTTCTTTTACTTGTCAGACTGCAAAAAGTTTTGTGTTACAAAGATGCCCATCTTAAGTTTAGCGAAAACCCTTAGTTCTAAAACTCTTGCAAAATAATCTAAAATTACCTATTGACATTGGTTTTTCATTGTGTTATTATATTAAGGCATTATTGATGCGCTCGTAGCTCAGCCGGATAGAGTGTTTGGCTACGAACCAAAAGGTCAGGGGTTCGAATCCCTTCGGGCGCGCCATGTACCCTCTAGCTTGCTAGAGGGTTTTTGCTTTATATGAATGAAATTAAATGGCATCGCCTTATATCAAGCGATGCCATTTTTGTTTTTATATTTTATAGATAATTTAATGGATTTCTAATAACTCCATCCACTCTTATCTCGAAGTGAACGTGATTTCCTGTTGAGATACCTGTTGAACCAATAGCGGCAATAGTTTGCCCTTGATACACCCTCTCGCCAACACTTACATAGTTTTGTGAGTTGTGGGCATAATAAGTTTCGTCGCCATTATCGTGGCGAATTATAACTATATTGCCATAACCGCTCTTCCAACCAGAATATATAACCGCTCCACCATCAGCTGCTTTTATGTTTGTGCCATATGGAGCTGGGATATCAATTCCTGTGTGGTAATCTGGCTGACCGAATAGTATTCTATTTCCAAAATATGATGAAATAGAGCCATAAACAGGATAGATGTATGTTCCAGTGGAGGCATCTTTTGGAGGGACAGCCGTGCCTTGCTTTACAATAGATGGTGTTGGCTCACTTATAACATCAGTTGAAATGACATTTCTTTCCGTTTCAACGCCATCAACATAGGTTATTTTAGCTGTGTAAGTTGCAATGCCAGGCTCGCCCTCGTCCACAACCTCTGTTCTTCCAATATATAGGTTAGCATCATCAACATACTCAACTGGAGGGTCTATTTCTCCCTCATATGTTTCCTCTTCATATGTTACAACAGACAGCATAGGGACACTAGCCTTAATAATCAGCTTATCACCTATCATTAAGCTATCAAGAGAAGCATTCGGGTTAAGTTCTAATATATCGTCCACTGTCATATCATGTTCTAAGGCTAGCTCATAATATGTATCGCCTGCCTCAACGGTGTAAACTTCGGCTTTTTCTTGTTCAGAAGATAGGGCTTCTAAAGTTTCTGCAAGATTTTCTTCAATGTGTACAGAAACATACTGTTCTTCAATGCTAACATGTTGCTCAAAATCATAATCGACTGTATTATTTGTTGTATATTGTGAGCTTAGCTCCTCAAGCAGAGCTTCAAGGCTCTCTCTATTATCCGAGATACCAACAGTTTCGCCATCAATAGTTAAGATAAAGCTTTTCTTAACTTCTTCGACATTTTCTAGTATAACCTCTTCAAGAGCTTCAGTCGATTTAACCTCAGCAGATGTTGCAATGACTAAGTTCATTTCAATCTTCTCGTCAAGCTTATAATTCTCTCCAATAACCTCAGAAACTATCTCCTCAGCCTTGCTAACAGCCATTTGTGCCTCTGATATATCTGCAACCCTTGCAACTTCTGTACCATTAACTGTTATTGCGTAAGCTGGGGTATACATTCCGCTTGCAATTATCGCGCCAGTTAATATTGTTGCTGAAATACCGCAAAAGTTAACCCCTCTTTTTAACTGCTTTATATGCATATAATCACGAATTTCATATCCAAATATCTTTATTGTTTCCAAAACTTCCTCCTTTTTATCACACGTTAAGATCTTTTTAGTCAATAAGTCATTGACTTTATAAGTGTACTATAAAGTTGTGATGTTTCTATTAAGTTGCTATTAAAATTATTTAATACAATCTTACAATTAGCTTACATTAGTAAATAAAATGCAACAATTAGGAACGTTTTTGCAATTAAATAAAAATAAAATCACTTTACCTATTGACATCTCTTTTATTATATGATATTATTATCTAGCGTCAAGTGACGTCGAGTCAATATAGCATACAAATTAAATATCGCGGAGTGGAGCAGTTGGTAGCTCGTCGGGCTCATAACCCGAAGGTCGTTGGTTCAAGTCCAGCCTCCGCAACCAAAATAAAACACCTAACTTTTAAGTTGGGTGTTTTTATTTTTTAGATTTGGACTTGAAATGTCGGGTTTTGAATTTGTGCCAGTGGCACAAAGAACCGGCATGGCTTTTCCGCAGAAAAGCAAGTCCAGCCTCCGCAGCCAAAAATAAAAGCATCATCGAAAGATGATGTTTTTTATTTTTACTTAAGATATGGACTTGAAATGTTGGCTTTTGAATTTGTGCCAGTGGCACAAAGAACCGACATGGCTTTTTTGCAGAAAAGCATCAAGCACAAAAAAGAACGACTTATATTCTAAGCCGTTCTAAATTAGTTATAGATTAGTTGATTAGATAGCGTAGCCTTTGATGGAATCTGGGATCTCATCAATTGCACAAGATACGCTGAATGTTACTGTTACATTATTCTCCTCTGCTAGTGGAAGAAGCTTTGAAAGCATATCAGCAAAAGCAGTTGTATCAGTTCCGCCAACAGATAAAGCTCCATCACAGAAGATATGAGTGATATCGTAGTTGCCAGCTAGAAGGCCGTTTAGGAAGCCGTAAAAAGCGTCGTAACCTTTAATTCCGTAGTGGCTGATATTAACAAGTCTTGCTTGATGATTAACGTCATAAGTTAGGTTAGAACCTTTCTCAATAAATACAACAGAACCGTCTGTTATTTTAGTAGCCTCATTAGCCATAGATACAAGTGTTTTAGTTTTTCCAGAACCTTTATTTCCCACAATTAGTTTAATCATAACATTTATCCTCCTGCATATTTTAGTCTACAAAGATTAAGATTTGTAGCTTATTTACTTTACTATATTTTACAATAAATCTCACAGCTTTTCAAGCTTTTTAGGTAATATTTATATAATATTTAAAAACTTTTTCTGTTCTAAAGCTATTGACTTTTGCTCTTCATGATAAATTGCTTAAAATATTAGCTCCGATACTGACTTATTGACTAAAACTCAAATCATCTTTCCCAACATCTTATAGGTTTAATGATAACGACTAAAAACTAATAGCGAATGAGTAAACGCATCCCATTGGGCATAGATTACAAGAGTGCTGGCAGATAATTTTTATGTTGCCTAATAGTCGCCAACTACAAATTGAAATGTCATTTTTATTTTAGTGCGGCAGGAAGTATCTAACTAACATGAAAGAATTTTATGTTTAAGCAGAAAATAGCAAGACAAAAGCAAAAAAAAGTTTGGGTTAGCTATTGCAAAATTGGAGCAAACAAGGTATAGTTTGTATATAGCTTGATTTTGTGAAGCATTTTTTGGTGCGCCTTAAATTTAGGTATGCTTTGGATGTTTTAGTAAATCGGCGATTTGTATGATATTAAGCGCGAAGGGAGTAACCTCTTTGTGGTTAATTTGTAGTAATAATTTTGCTGTAATGCAGCAATGGGAGGATAAAAATGATTAGTGCTATAGTTGGAACAAACTGGGGAGATGAAGGCAAGGGGCGTATGGTTGACTTGTTGGGCGAGCAATACGATATTATTGTTCGTTACCAAGGAGGAAACAACGCTGGACATACTGTTATAAATCATAGAGGTAAGTTTATTCTTAACCTTCTGCCATCAGGCATACTTAGAGAGAGTACAGTTAATGTTATGGGGCCTGGAATGGTTATTGACATTGAGCATCTTTGTGGCGAGATTAAGACACTTCAATCACAAGGAATTAAAATTACTCCAGACAATCTAAAAATTAGTGAAAAGGCGACAATCTGCTTTCCTTTCCACAGACAACAAGATGTTCTAGAGGAAGATAGACTAGGCGACGAGAAATACGGCTCTACAAGACGTGGTATTGCTCCTGTTTACTCTGATAAGTACAGCAAAAAAGGCGTTAGAATGGGCGAACTTTTTGAGTTTGATTACCTTGCAACAAAAATGCCAAAGCTTGTTGAATGGAAAAACCTAACAATCGTTGGCGGATATAAGGCTGAGGAAGTTTCAGCAGAAGATATGCTAAACTGGCTAAAAGAATTCGGCACTCCGCTGCTACCATATATAATGAATACAGAAGAGTATTTAAATGATTCTATCGACAACGGCAAAAACGTTATGTTTGAGGCGCAACTAGGCGCACTTCGTGACATTGACTACGGTATCTATCCATATACATCTTCCTCAACTGTTCTTTCTGCATACGCTCCAATCGGTGGCGGCATACCTGGAAGAAGGCTTGAGCAGGTTATTGGTATCACAAAGGCGTATTCTAGCTGTGTGGGCGAGGGCGCTTTCACTTGCGAGATGTTCGGCGAAGAAGCAAAGGCGCTTAGAGATGCTGGTGGAGAGTATGGGGCTGCAACTGGCAGACCAAGACGTGTTGGTGGTTTTGATATTCCAGCAACAAAGTATGGTGTTAGAACTCAAGGTTGCGACATACTAGCGCTAACAAAAATGGATGTGCTTTCTTATATGAAAGAAATCCCTGTTTGTGTGGCTTATGAGGTTGACGGCGTTCGCACAACTGTTTTCCCAACAGGCGAGGCGCTAAACAGAGCAAAGCCAATTTACGAATACCTACCAGGCTTTAACTGCGACGTATCAAACTGCAAAAAGGTTGAGGATTTACCAAAGGCGGCTCTTGACTATGTTCGTTATATAGAAAATGCGATTAACTGCAAGGTTAAGTATCTTTCTGTTGGTGCAGATAGAGAGCAGTATATTGAAATGTTCTAGTTAATTAAATTTTAAAGGCATCACCTTAACAGGTGGTGTCTTTTTTGCTAATTACTAAGGGTAAATGGCTAAGTGGTTTCGCACTAAGCTTGAGATGGGCATCTTTGTAACACAAAACTTTATGCATTCTGACAAGTAAAAGAAAGTTTTGCTAAATTTTTTTCAAAAAATTTCAGCATCAAAGGGCTGCCCCTTTGGCGCTCACCGCAGTGAGCGAAATTCTAAAAAAAGAAACTTAACAGCTTTCACATCAAGAAATAGACAGGAGCAAAAACCTCAAGTTCGTACAAAGCTGGGGTGTGTTCATGTGAAAGCTTAACTAG
>CAYJEV010000119.1:0-5101 GCA_964369265.1 uncultured Oscillospiraceae bacterium | reverse complement strand
TTGCTTATAGTCATACAAAACATCAAACGACATCGCAAATTGTAGCGGCGACTATCAGTCGCCATTTTAATTTATGTGTAAATCATATGGTTTTCTTGCCATCAAGGCTCCGCTCTCGCTTACTTGATGGGTGGGTACGGATAGTGCGTTCCTCTGTTTATGGGCTAGTTAAGCTTTCACCTGTCGTCACCCCAGTTTTTAATTGTGAATAACTAGTGTTTGTGCCTGTCTTATTTTTTGATGTGAAAGCTTTTAAGTTTCTTTTTAAAGTGTTTCGCTTTCTGCGGAAAGCGCCGAAGGCTCTGCCTCTCGACACCGCAATTTTTTGCAAAAAATTGAGCAAAACTCTCAGTAAACCTGACGGAACACTAAAAGTTTACTGCGAAACCCTTACAATTTTTCACTACCCAACTGTAGCAACAATAGGGTTATCTTTTCCGTAATCACCAACCATAGGATCTTCTCCCATAACTCCATAGTCTCCCATTTCACCCATCTCGCCCATCATGTCCTCTGGAAGCTCCTCAACTGGCGGCTTTAATGCAAAGTAAATTAAGCCACTAACCAAAACAGCTATGCATAAAAAGCCTATCTTTTGCTTAGAAGTGAAAATTTGTGGCTTATCTGGGTCTGGGTATTTAATTGAAGCGTAAATAGAGCCTATGATTTTGCCTAAAATATATCCGCCAATTATAATGGCAGCAATTGTCATTAAAGTAACCGCCCAATCAGGCCAGCTGTTCATAAAGGATAAAATGCCTGTGAATCCATGCCCGCTATCCATCAAAAAAGGATCTTCGAATCCGCCTCCGCCATATCCCATATCGTATCCATACATCATCATTAAATACACCTTCCTATTCTAAATATTTAAATAGCAAAACTATTTTATTACTGTATTAAATTGTACCATAAAATTCTGTAAAAATCTATATAAATTTTTTTGACAAATCATCTAATATAGAGAGAGTATTTAATTTAAAATAACCAAAAATTGCTATAAACTGTATGAATTCGTTTAAATCTCTTGAATAGTTAGCGTAATAGCTTTATAATAGAAGTTAAGCAAAATCAAAAATTTTTTGGGAGGCGATTTACATGTTTAAGAATTTCGTAGATAGTATTAAAGAGGTTTCCAAGTTTGACCCAGAAGTGGGCGCAGCAATGAAAAAAGAGCTAGACAGACAAATGAGAAATATTGAGCTTATTGCAAGCGAAAATATTGTTTCTCCAGCTGTTTTAGCTGCTGTTGGTAGTGTGTTAACTAACAAGTACGCAGAAGGATATCCAGCAAAGAGATATTATGGCGGCTGCGAGTGTGTTGATGTTGTCGAGAACATCGCTAGAGAGAGAGCTAAGGAGATATTTGGTGCAGAGCACGCAAATGTACAACCTCACTCAGGCTCACAAGCAAACGCTGGAGCTTACATGGCTTTCCTAAGCCCAGGCGATACTATTCTTGGTATGAGCCTTGCTGAAGGCGGACACTTAACTCATGGTTCTCCAGTTAACTTCTCTGGAAAAACTTATAACTTCGTTCCTTATGGGCTGGATGAAAAAGGCTTCATCGATTACGAAGCTGTTAGAGCTTTAGCTGTTGAGCATAAGCCAAAAATGATTGTTGCTGGTGCAAGTGCATATCCTAGAGATATTGACTTCTCTAAATTTGCAGACATCGCAAAAGAAGTTGGCGCTATCTTCATGGTAGATATGGCTCATATCGCTGGCTTAGTTGCTGCTGGCGAGCATCAAAACCCAGTTCCTTATGCTGATGTTGTAACAACAACAACTCATAAGACATTAAGAGGTCCTCGTGGTGGTATGATTCTTTGCAAGGCTGAGCATGCTCAAAAAATTGACAAAGCTATCTTCCCTGGCCTTCAAGGCGGTCCATTAGAGCATGTTATTGCTGGTAAGGCTGTAAGCTTTGGCGAAGTTCTAAGACCAGAATGGAAAGAATACGCACAAAAAGTTAAGGCTAACTGCGCAAAGCTTGCTTCTGAGCTTAAAAAGCATGGCATTAAGATGGTTTCTGATGGAACTGATAACCATCTAATCCTAATCGACCTTAGAGGCACTGGCGTTACTGGTAAAGAGCTTGAGCATAGACTAGATGAAGTTTATATCACAGTTAACAAAAACTCTGTGCCAAATGAGCCACTAAGCCCATTTGTAACTAGTGGTATTAGAATTGGTACTGCCGCTGTTACAACTAGAGGCTTTGGCGAGGACGCAATGGTTAAGATTGCTGAGTGGATTAAGCTTACTATCTTTGACTTTGAAAACTCTGCTGATGCTATTCGTAAGGGTGTTACAGAGCTTTGCTCCGACTACCCAATTTACTCAGACGAGGATACTTTCCAAATCGTTGACACTAACTCCCCATACTAATTTTAGTATGTAAGTTTAGTTGTAATAACTTAATTTTAAATAGCGAAATATTAAATGCTCTCAGCGTTAATATTTCGCTATTTTTAGATGATAAACTTTTAAAAAGAAGGTGTTAAAATGGCAATTTCAGAATTAGCCAAAGATATAATAGATCTTATTGGTATAAATTGTGAGGTTATCCCCGCTGGCACAGAAATAGGGGATGTATTTAAGCTTTATAATCGAGAAGCAGTTAACTCAATGGATGCTGGTTTTCCTTATAGACCAGTTTTCATTATACCAAGCGAAACTTTATATGAAACTTTGTTAATGAACTTAAATAACGATGAGGAAGAAATAGTTCGCGAAAACATTATAAAATATAATGAGAAAATGAAAAATTCAGAGCTTGTTTCTGGCGAGGAGTACTTCGCAAGGAAAATAAAAGAACGAGAAGCTGACATCTCAGCCTTTATGGGCAAGCCAGCAAAAGCAATAGAATATGGGTTTGATAATTTTGAAAGCCTATGCGAAGATGGTACAGAAGAAACAAAAGAGATTATTTTCGCTCGTGTGCCTGTTACTAATCCTTGGGAAATTTTCGCTTATCTTCCTTTTGGCGGATGGAACGAATGCCCAGACACCTTAGAACTGATGGCAGTTTGCAAGTATTGGTATGAGAAATATTATGTTAGACCAGTTGTTATTAGCTCTGATATGCTAGAATTTAACGATATTAGAATAAATGACGAAGCCACTGCTCTAAAAGTTGCAACAGAAATGTATATTTTCTGCAACGATATTATTGAGCAAGGGCTAGGTACGATCAATAAGCTATCAAAGCTTCTAATGACATCAGTGCCATGGACATTTTGGTGGGATTAAAACAACTAAACAAAAATTGCCACTATTATTTTTAGTAGTGGCAATTTTTTATTGTAGCTTTATTTGTATTTATTGAGCAGTGATTTTGGGATGTGGCTTAACTATACGAAGATATAAGCCATAAACACATCTATTTTTATACATTTAGTAATAACGATATAATATTATACCTAAAACTAAGCTTATCTACTATATTCTCTCATGATTTGTGGCTTTATAGCCTTGCAAACAACTACAGAGAGCAGAAGCTTTGTTAAGTCTGGAATTATGAATGGAACAACGCACATCATTAACGCACTGCCATAACCTATCGCACCAACATTAGCCGAATACACATTAACAAACCATATTGTGCCTAGCATATAGCAAGCTGCTAGCCCTAAAACGCTCGCTATAATATCATTGAGCTTGCTTTTTGGAAGAACTTTTTCAGCAGCGAAATAAACTAAACCTTGCGCTAAAAACCCCCATATATATCCCCCAGTTGGCCCTAATAAAGAGGATAAGCCCCCACCAAATCCAGCAAACACAGGCAGACCTATAATTCCCATAAAAATATAGACCATAATGCTTAGGCTTCCCTTTTTTCCTCCAAGCAGATTAAGCGCTATAAACACACCAAAAGTCTGCATTGTAAAAGGAACAGCTCCAAACGGAATTACTATCCATGAACAAATAGCCATTAAGCTGGTGCAGATAGCTATGTAGGTTAAATCTCTTGTTGTTATTTTATTTGTATTTGTCATATCATTATACTTCCTTTAATTTAATTTTAAGCTTATTTCTCCTGAGGAAAGCTTTTCTGTTTTTTCGTCTTGATATTTTACTAAAAGCTCATTTCTATCTGTTATATCAATAACGATCGCAAGCTTTTCGCCTTCTTTTTTAATAACATACACTTCTTTGCCTATCAAAAAGCTCCTTTGTTTATAGAGCTTTGCTATTAGATTAGTGTCAAAGTTAGTGTATAGCTTAAGTATCTCGTTTAATGATTCTGCCAGCAATTTGTTGCGGACATCTTTTTGTGGCGATGAGGTTATACTGCCAGCAAGCTTATTTATTTCGCTAGGAAACCCATTTTTAGGTGTGTATATATTTATGCCTATTCCAAGAACAAGATATTCCACAGCATTGTTTTCAACAGAAAAAGATGCCTCTGTTAAAATACCGCACACCTTCTTTTCAGAAACAAAAATATCATTAACCCATTTAATGCTAGCCTTTTCTCCTGTTAGCTTTTCTATTGCCTCGCAGACTGCAACGGCTGCAAGCGAGGTTAAAAATATTATATCGTTGTTTTCGACTTTAGGATTTAATATAAGGCTAAAATATATTCCAGTTTCAGCTGGGGAATAAAAGGCTCTACCAAATCTTCCCCTTCCTTCGCTTTGTTCTAAAGCGACTATAACTTTTCCTTCCTCCACGTTATCGCTTGCATATCGCTTTGCGACAGCATTTGTAGAGCTGACTATATTGTGGACTTCAATATTAAAAAAGTCTTTATTCTCAAGATAGCTTTCTATTCCTGTTTTTGAAACTATGTCGCCATCAACTATAAGAGAGTAGCCTTTATTTCTAACGGCTTCAATGTTATATCCCTCTTGAGTTAACTGCTTAATAGCCTTCCAAACTGAATTTCTCGAAACGCCGAGCTTGTCGGCGATTTCTTCGCCTGAAATATGCAAGCCTTTTGTTTCGAGGAGCAGTTTAAGTGTTTTGTCTTTTGTATTAATACGCGCACCTCCATTATGAGTAAGATTTGATTGACTAATGACTAAGAAATTTCGCAGAAAACTTTAAGTGTTCCGTCAGGTAGAGTAAAAGTTTTGCTAAATTTTTTTCAAAA
>CAYJEV010000118.1:0-5135 GCA_964369265.1 uncultured Oscillospiraceae bacterium | reverse complement strand
TATTCGCTCCCATAATAACGCCAATGGCTTGCCTTACATTTAGGATTTTTGCGTTAACAAGGCCTACAACAATAACTGTTGTTGCAGAAGAGCTTTGTATTGTAGCAGTTACAACAGTACCAACAAGAACACTTAGAAGTATATTGCTTGTTAGCTTTTCTAAAATAAGCTCCATCTTTCCGCCAGAATGTTTTTCAAGTCCATTCCCCATTATGCTCATTCCATAAAGGAATATCGCAAGCCCACCAAGAAAGGTGAGTGCGCTAGTAATATCCATTTTGTTTCTCCTTCTGTTTTCAAAAGTAAATTTTTGACTCCTAATTTATTATAAACTCTAAAGCAAAAAATTTCTATTATGAGTTACTCCATTTTTTATGCTCATTTTACATTATTTTTACGTTATTTTTGACAAAGGCATAAATATTAAATTCTCAAGGTTATTGATTTTGTTGCAATGTTATACTATAATTGAAATACCAAATATTTTATGGAAAGGAATTTAATAGAATATGAAAGAAATTATCCAAAAGTATCTTGCCCAAATTACTGATATCAGAAGAGAAATACACAAAAATCCCGAGCTAGGATTCAACGAGGTTAAAACAGGAGCTTTGGTTTCTAAAACTTTAACTGAACTTGGCATTAAACATGAAACAGGCATTGGAAAAACAGGAATTGTTGGCATTATCGAAGGAGCTGAAAAGGGCAAGGTTATTGCAATACGAGCAGACATGGACGCTCTGCCAATAACTGAAATAACAGGTTTGCCTTACTCGTCAACAAATGAAGGCGTATCTCATAGTTGTGGGCACGATATGCACACAGCCTGCCTATTAGGTGTTGGAGCTGTTCTTAATGAAATGAGAAATACATTTAACGGAACTATCAAGCTTATCTTCCAACCAGCTGAAGAGAATGCTGATCTTGGTGGTGGCTCACCAGGCATGATAGCTGATGGTGTTTTAGAGAACCCTAAGGTCGATGCTATTCTTGGTCTTCATGTATGGCCAGCATATGAAACAGGAACTGTTGCTATTAGACATGGCGCAATGATGGCTTCTTCTGACTACATCAATATTGAAATATACGGCAGAGGCTCTCATGCATCAACTCCACAAAACGGCATTGATGCAATTGTTGCTGGTTCTGCATTTATAACTTCCCTACAATCTATTGTTTCAAGAAATGTAAATGCACTTGATAGCGCAGTTGTGACAATTGGAATGATGAATGCTGGTGAGAGATATAATGTTATCTGCAATAAAATGTGTTTAGAAGGCACAATTAGAACATTAAACCCAGAAGTTAGAAATGCAATGCCTGAGAGAGTTGAGAGAATACTTAAAGGCACTTGCGAAGCTTATGGCGCAACTTACAAGCTTGAATACCACAAGAGATATTCCCCTGTTGTTAATGATAAATCAATCTCTAGTGTTGTTGTTGAATCAATGAAAAAGGTTGTCGGAGATGAGAATGTTATTATTCCAGAACATTCTGCGCTTGGCGGAGAAGATTTCTCTTTCTTTGGCGAGAAAGTACCTTCAACATATTTCTGGCTTGGTTGCAGAACTCCAGGAACTTCAAATTCAGATTACTACAACATTCATCATGGAGCATTTAATCCAGATGAAAATTGCATGCCGATAGGAATTGAAGTTATGGTAACTTCTGCCTTAGACTTATTAAATAAATAATAAAACAATATCCCCCAACTTCATTGAAGCTATTGGGGGATATTTTAATTAGTTCATCTTCTCTTCAAGCGCTCTTCTAACAGCTTCAATAACTGCTAATCTTGCAGATTTTTTGTCATTTCCATCAATTATGACCCAAGGAGCTTTTTTTGTGGAAGTTAGAGAGAGCATTTCATTAACAGCGACCTCATATTCGCCCCATTTTTCACGATTTCTCCAGTCTTCATCAGTTATTTTATATTGTTTTTCAGGAGTGTTCATTCTCTCATTAAATCGCTCAAGCTGAGTATCTTTGTTTACATGAATCCAAAACTTTATAACTATTGTGCCTCTATCAGTTATGCTTTGTTCAAATTCATTTATCTCACGATACGCTCTTCGCCAATCTTTTTCTTTTGTAAAGCCTTCTATTCTCTCCACCATTACTCTGCCATACCAACTTCTATCAAATATTGATATGTGTCCATCTTTTGGAAGCTTAGTCCAAAATCTCCATAGGTAATGACGAGCAGCCTCTTCTGCGCTTGGCGCAGCTATTGAAGACACTGCAAAGCCTCTAGGGTCAAGCGCCCAAGAAAGACGCCTTATAGCCCCTCCTTTTCCAGCTGCATCCCAGCCTTCAAATACTAACACAACTGACACTTTTTCTTTATAAGCAAGACTATGCAAGCGACGAATTTTTTTTCGTTCTTTTTTCATTTGTTTTTGTATATACTCATAGTTTGGCTTTGACTTTTGATCATAGGTAAGCTTTTGATTTCCATTTAAAGTGAAGCTAATGTCTTTTGGCTTGTTTTCGATTACATGTCCTTCAAGCCTTTTATTGATATTAGAAGTAATAGCCTTTAATAGCTCTAGTGTACCTTTGTCTTTATCGTTGCTATCAATAAATTCCCATTCTGCATAGTTGTTCGAAGTTTCCTCTAGAAGTTCTTTTCTTTTAGCAAGCTCAACATCGAAGTGCTCATTTTGCTTCCAGTCATTTTCAGTTACCAACCAGCTTGTTGATTTTCTTTCCTCTAGCTTTTCAAATCTCTTTCTCTGAGTTTTAGCAGAAAGGCTCAAAAAGAACTTCATTATTAAGTAACCGTTATCGTGAAGTTGGCGTTCAAATATATTAATTTCGTTCAGTCTTTTTTGCTTATTACGAACAGAATATCTAGACTCATCAAGCTCTAAGTACCAACCTCGCTCAAATAGTGCCATATGACCCTGCGCAGGAATCGCGGCCCTATATTTAGTTAAAAAATGCCTTCTATGATCAATAGGATCATTTCTGTTGTCGGCATAAACCATATAAGCACGAGGCTCTAGTTCAGCAGTTATTTTGCTTATGGCACTTCCCTTGCCTGAAGCACTAACACCATCTACCACAATTATGACTGGTATTCCTTCTGCTCGGATTTTTTGCTGGAGTATTGATAATTCTTCTTGAAGATTCTTGATCTCATTTTTAATATCGCTCATAACATACCTCCTGTATTGTATTTGATTTTATTATAACATTTCTAAAATAAAAATACAAGCAAATGAAATTGTAATAGAAAATAACCAATATAATCAGAGTTCGGATTATATTGGTTATTCTATTCAAAGTTTTATTTTATTCACTAGTCTATTATACTTTTTATTTCGCCAGTGATGCCTGCGCAAAGTAATGTCATTATAAAGGCTTCTTGTACTCCTTTGTACGCACCTTCTGTTGGGAAACATTCCTCAAGGTTATGTACTTTTGTACTCCATACTTCATTCGGATAATAGGCTCTTCCTATACAGATAGCTGGAATTTTCTTGGCTATTGCTATATTAGCATTTGTTGAGCCTCCTTGCCTGAAATCTGGCTTTATCCCAAAGCTTTCAATTACATTATATACACACTCAACTATATTTGAATGAATATCTTGAGTTCCAGCTGGAACTTCACAATGCTTAATGCAGTCGTATGTAATTGTGTCTTTTCCCCAGCGCGTAGTTTCTTCTTCGCAAGCTTCTTTAACAGCATTAAAAATCCTTTCATTTAGCTCCTCAACTATTTCTTGAGAATTTGAGCGGAAATTGACCATAATAGTTGCGGATGGAACAATGGCGTGTGCACCAGCTTTGTTACCAGCATGAAAATTGGAAACACAGAAAGTAGTTTTAGGGTCAGACGGTACTTCAAAATCAGATATTTTGGCAACGGCTCTCGCTGCTGCATGAAGCGGGTTAGCCATTTTCCCAAATGCACCATATGCATGACCACCAATACCATAAAATGTTATCTCATATGTTTTAAATCCTGTTGCTTCAAAAGTTATTGTTCCAATAGAATCACCATCAATGCTAATAGAAGCTACTATATCATCATTGTCATCTAAAAAGTCTTTCATTCCTCCAAGAGAGCCCATCCCCTCTTCTCTTGTAGTGCCAACGAAAACAACATCTTTATCAGTTTTTATACCAGTGCTTTTAAATGCTCTAGCCATTGATAACATCATTGCTAGTGCTCTGGTATCGTCTCCAATTCCTGGTGCATAAAGGACGCCATCTTTTTCAGTTACTTCTTTAACTGTACCTTTTGGGAAAACTGTATCTAAATGTCCTTCTACCAATACTCTTCCCTTACCTGAATTGCCTTTTAGTGTTCCGACAACATTACCACCTTTATCAATGTGTACATCTGTTAAGCCAACATTTTCAAAGTCTTTCTTTAGGGCTTCTGCTCTTTCAGCTTCTTCAAATGTTGGAGCTTCAATTAGTGTTAATCTGATTTGATCATCAATACAAAGTTTATGTTCCTTCTCAATAAACTGCATTGCTTCTCTTGTTTTTTCGTTGCTTAAGACTTCATTAACTGCATTAGTATTTTTTTCTGATACTTTGTAATCCATAGTTAACTCCTTTTAATTTCTATATTTTGTATTATTAGCTAACTATATTTTAATATATTTACCATATTTTTTCAATATGTATTAAAAGTTTTTTACCACTTTATTATAATCGCTTTTTTAAAACTGCTCCTAATTTTAAAATGGCCTTCTTTTCTATTCGCGAAACATATGATCTTGATATATTTAAAAATTCACTTACTTCTCTTTGTGTTAGTCCGCCATTGCCGTCAAGTCCAAATCTCATATTTATGATTTGACGTTCTCTTTTGTTTAAAGCTGAGTTAAGCACTTTATATAGTTCTTCTGCTCTTATTTTATCCTCAATAACTTCAAATACATTTGTGTCATCTGACATTATATCGCCTAGTGTAATTGAGTTACCCTCTCCATCACTATCGATTGGATCACCGAAAAATACATCTTGTGCTGTTTTCTTTTTCGCCCTAAAATGCATTAGTATTTCATTTTCTATTCTCACATAGTGGCTGCGTTTCTTCTATGCTTTCGATTGGTGGCAGTTCCACATCATCTTCCACTGAACCGAATAGATAAATATGAGCATTTTCACCGT
>CAYJEV010000117.1:0-5174 GCA_964369265.1 uncultured Oscillospiraceae bacterium | reverse complement strand
CGGAGCCTTGATGGCAATAAAACCATATGATTTACACAAAATTAAAATGGCGACTGATAGTCGCCGCTACAACTGGCAATGTCATTTATGGTTTTGTATGAGCATGAATAGCACACCAAAAGTTGATGTTCCGAAATGGTAGGGTGCAGCGCTCGACGCACCGTCGCACGAAAAATGCCACAACGCTACACAATCCCCCACAATGTCGCACAACCAACCACGACAAGGAACGATTGACAGGTCATTTTGGCTTTGGGGTTGTATAGGGCTTTGTGTGTTTAATGATATTTTGGTGAAAGGGATGTCGAGCGCCATCCCCTACCATGGAAGCGTTGATAGGGCATAAGGTTTTATGCTGTCATTTCCACAACGTGTTTATCATTTAGTTAGTTGTGTTCGTACTTTTGTCATTGAGCATTTTATCATACACCACAAACAAGGGCGAACCTATAGCAGGCTCGCCCTTGTTAAATATTTATTATAGCTTAAGTTTAGTGATGATTATAATGAACGTGAAGAAGGTCGTGCGCCTTGTCTTTGATAATATCCTTATACATCATCTCGATAATTGGGTTATCTTCGGAGCTTTTTATGCTAGTAACTCTGTCGGCTGAGTATAGCGCCTTGCCACGATTAGCCTTGCCCTCAGATGTGCTAAATGGTTGACCAGCACCACTAACGCAACCACCAGGACATGCCATAACCTCAACAAAGTCATAATGAGCCCCAGCCTTAATTGCTTCAATTAAGTTCACTGCATTTTTAAGCCCGCTCACCATAGCAATTTTTAAAGTTCTATCTCCTAGCTGAATTTCAGCTTCCTTAACCCCTTGCATTCCTCTAACCCCAGTGTAGGAAATGCTTAGATATGTAGTTGGGGTTTTGTCGGTTGCAACACGTCTTAACACAGCCTCTGTTACACCACCAGTTACACCAAAAATTACACCAGCACCAGTCATAGCTCCAAAAGGCTTATCAATAGCCTCTGGAATTAGCTCTCTAAACACTATACCAGACTCTTTAACCATATGGATAAGCTCTTGTGTTGTTATTACATAATCAACATATTGCTCGCCATCTGGGTTCTTAAATTCATCTCTGCCAGCCTCATGCTTCTTTGCTGTACATGGCATAACCGCAACATGCACCTGCTTTTTAGGAGAGTTCTTCTTATATTCCTTAACCACAGCAGCAAACATCTGCATTGGTGACTTACAAGTTGATACATTCTCCATCAGCTCTGGATATCTTGACTCACAGAAGTTAATCCACGCTGGACAGCATGAAGTGAATAGAGGGTATCTATGCTCGCCTTTTGATATTCTCTCAACAAACTCTGCTGTTTCTTCCATTACAGTTAAGTCAGCAGCTGTTGCTGTGTCATAAACTTGATCAAAGCCCATTCTCTTAAGCGCAGAAACTATCATACCCATTGTGTTTCCGCCAGCATCAACACCAAGCTCTCTTCCTAAAGCAACACGAACAGCAGGAGCGATCTGCACAGTAACCTCTGTATCAAAATCATCAATTGCATCCCAAACCTTCTTTGTGTCATCTCTAACAATTATAGCACCAGTTGGACATACAGCAGCACATTGTCCGCAACCAACACATGGTGAATCAGCAAGCTCGCCATCAAACGCAACACTAATCTTCATGTTAGAGCCTCTATGAGCAAAGTCAATAGCGCCAACATCTTGAGTTTCATTACAAACACGCACACAGTCACCACATAGAATACACTTTGATTGATCCCTTGTTATGCAACGAGAGGAGGTATCAAGAGGAGGATGTTCTGCTGTGTTTGGAAATCTAATGCTAGTAACGCCAAATCTCATAGCAAGATCTTGAAGCTTACATTTGCCATTGTTTGCACAAGAAGTACAATCGCCACAATGGTTAGCTAGCAAAAGCTCAAGAAGCATTTTTCTATGCTTACGAAGCCTTTGAGTGTTAGTCTTTATCTCCATTCCATCACGAGGAATGGTTGAACAAGAAGCTTCTATATTTCCGCTTTTTGTTTCAACAATACACATTCTGCAAGCACCATAAACAGATAGCTCGGAGTGATAACAGAATGTTGGAAGTTTAATGCCTGCTTTTCTGATCATCTCAAGGAGGTTTCTCTCCTCCTCAATCGCTACAGGCATTCCATCTATAATTACAAATCCCTTATTAACCATAATGATTAAGCCTCCTTAATTGCTTTGAAAGGACATGCCTCCAAACAAGCACCACATTTTATACATACAGCCGGATCTATGCTATGCACCTCTTTAACTGAACCGCTAATCGCAGATACTGGGCAGATTCTAGCACATTTTGTACATCCCTTACATAACTCTGCTTCAATTACAATGCTCTTTAAGTTCTTGCAACTACCAGCTGGACATCTCTTTTGATTAACATGAGCCTCATATTCTTCTCTAAAGCTGTTAATTGTACTAACAACAGGAAGAGCAGCAGTCTTTCCAAGCCCACAAAGAGCTGTTTGAGAAATAGTATCAGCAAGCTCTAAAAGAAGCTCGATATCTCCCTCTTTGCCCTTGCCATCAACAATTCTCTCTAATATTTCAAGCATTCTCTTTGTGCCCTCTCGACAAGGAATACATTTGCCACAAGATTCATTTTGAGTGAAGTTCATGAAGAACCTAGCAACTTCAACCATGCAAGTCTTATCGTCCATTACAACAAGCCCGCCAGAGCCTATCATCGCACCAGCCTTTTGAAGAGAGTCAAAGTCAAGTTTCATGTTAAGATGGTTTGTAATTAAGCATCCTCCAGATGGTCCGCCAATTTGAACGGCTTTAAATTTATTGCCATCCTTCATGCCACCACCAATATCAAAGATGATTTGTGAAAGGGTTGCGCCCATTGGTATCTCAATAAGCCCTGTGTTTTGGATGTTGCCAGTTAAAGCAAATGCCTTTGTTCCTGGGCTGTTTTCAGGACCTATAGATTTAAACCAGCTCGCACCATCGGTTATTATTCTTGGTACATTGGCAAAAGTTTCAACGTTGTTAAGCACTGTCGGTTTATCAAAAAGCCCTTTTTCAACTGTACGAGGAGGCTTAACCCTTGGCATACCACGATTACCCTCAATAGAGGCTGTCAATGCGCTACCCTCACCACAAACAAACGCACCAGCGCCTTTGTTGATATGTAGAGTGAAAGCAAAG
This sequence comes from uncultured Oscillospiraceae bacterium, assembly GCA_964369265.1. GTDB lineage: Bacteria > Bacillota > Clostridia > Oscillospirales > Ruminococcaceae > DAMCAP01. The sequence goes on along the minus strand of CAYJEV010000117.1, from coordinate 1,995 downwards.
TTAGTTCCTAGTATATTATCGCCTAATAAGCCGTATTCCGTCGCCTGTGCAATAGCATTTTTTAGCCTTGATACAGCCATTGGATACTCTGCTCTAACATAGATATAACCCTCGTCTGCTCCACAAGCAATACCAGCTATCATCATTCCTTCAATCAGCTTATGAGGATCTCCCTCCATAATGCTTCTATCCATAAATGCGCCTGGATCTCCCTCGTCACCATTACAGACAATATATTTCTTGCCCTGAGGCTGAGCCTTAACTTGCGCCCATTTCTTGCCTGTTGGGAAACCGCCGCCGCCTCTACCTCTCAATGTTGAGGCTGTAACTTCATTTATAATATCTTCAGCACTCATCTCAAAAAGCGCTTTTTCAACCGCTCTATATCCGCCAATAGCAAGATATTCTTTTATTGAAGTTGCGTCAATATGTCCGCAATTTTCAAGAACAACCCTTGTTTGTTGAGCATAGAAAGGGATATCGTCTTGCTCTCTATAGATAACGCCATCTTTTTTGTATGCCAGCCTATCAACATAAGATTTGTTGACAATAGTCGCCTCGACTATCTCCTCGCAGTCAGAAGCTTGCACTTTAGTATAAAGATAGCCATATGGCTCAATACGAACAAGCGGCCCCATTTCGCAAAATCCATGGCATCCGCTCTTCTTCATTCCAACAACATCGCCATGAGGCTCATGAGCAAGCTCGACTTCGCAGCTAACCCCTTTTTCTTTCATAACCTTAATTAAGCCCTCATAAACTTCAAGAGAGCCAGAAGCAATACAACCTGTACCTGCACATACAAGTATTTTTATTTTTTCGTTATCAAAGGATTTTTTATAATCCCAGCGTGCATCAGCAAGCTGTTGTCTATTCTTAAACATTTTTCAGTTCCTCCCTTAGCTCTGCTAGAAGTTGAGATGCTTTTTCTGGTGTCATTGCTGGATACACCTTGTCATTAACTGTAATAACAGGAGCAAGCCCGCAAGCGCCAAGACATGATACTGTTTCAACAGTAAAGCCTAGATCATCTGTTGTGTGTTTTTTAGCGTCTAGTGAAAGCTCTTCACGAAGTTTTTCTAAGATTGGTATTGATTTTCTAACATGACAGGCAGTTCCATCACACACCTTAATAACGAAATGCCCTTTTGGATTAAGAGAGAAATTCTCATAAAATGTTGCTATTCCATAGATCTTAGCTTGGCTCATACCCATTCTCTTTGATAGATATGGAAAGCAATCTTTTGGGATGTAGCGGTAATGTTCTTGTATTCCTTGCAAAACTGCAATTATTGCGCTTTGCTCACACCCAAACTCTTCTAGTATTTCGTCTATAATTTTAAAATCTAATTTATCACCCATAACACATTTCTCCTTTATAAAAGTTCTTGATTTAATTATAACAAAAGGACTATACTATGTCAATTTATCATTTGTGTTAATTTTTAAACACGTTAACCAAGTTGCCATATATATTTCACTTATATACACTTTCTCTCAGCATTATGTATAAAAATTATATCTTGGTTTTATAACAAGCAACGTTTTATTGGTATTTTATATAAAAAAAACAATAATTTTAGTCAAATTTAACTATTTTTCAGCATATACTTTCGTTATTCCTCTATCAAAGTCTTTAAATTGACCTAAATTGTTGTTTTGCAATTTCCTTTGCGATATTATTCACTTTTGTTCAATTCCAAACCCTATTTATTCTCTATTTTGCGACATTAACCCATCCTAACCGCCATATTAATTTTTATATTTTAAAGCTCTAGCTCAACATCACTCACTTTTTAGCATTTTATTTAAGTATAAACTTACACTAATGTCAATTATCTGTTGTGGGGAATTTCGTGCCATTGTGGCGATTTCGTGAGACGGTGCGTCGAGCGCCGCACCCTACTATTATAGGACATCAATTTTGGTGTGAAAATGACATCGCAAGACCATATACCCTCACCAAACAGCGAGCACCAAAAGCTGGCTTACGCT
>CAYJEV010000116.1:0-5298 GCA_964369265.1 uncultured Oscillospiraceae bacterium | reverse complement strand
CTTAACTAGATAAGTCTTGGTATAACAAAAACTACATAAACAAACCAAAAGCTGCGGCACTTCTCATTGTGCCGCAGCTTTGCTTTAATATATAATAATTATTTTCAAGGATAAGTCTACCATTATAAAACTAAGGAATGTTAATAAATAAATTATGCTGCTTTGTTATCCATTTTTCTTTTAATATTCTTCACGATAATGAATGCAAGTAATAATATACCAACATAACCATTGATACCATAAATAATATTAACTAAATCTCTAAATGGAAGAGCAAGACCTATAAAGCATCCTATCGCAGCCAAAACAATAGTCGCAATATAGAAAGGCTTAGTACCTTCTTTTGTCCAGCGAGCCGCCACCTGCCAAAGCAGTGGCACAGAAGTTGTGAATATACCAGCCATGATAATAATAGAAAAGATAGTTCCAAAAACAGGAGTAATCTTAACTGCAATAACTAAGGATGGTATATTAACATGAGCCACTTCAGTTAGATGAGCTAAGAAACCTAACATTAAAATTAAGCATCCAATTACAAATCCGAGTGAACCTAATGAAGCACCAAGCCTGCCCTCTTTTTCACTATTCGTTTGCCCACCCATAGCAGCAAGGAAACCAGCCAGCCACAGCATACAAAATCCAACATATGAACTCGCTGAAGTTAGCCAGCTTGAGCCAACTCTTGTAAGCTCAATTTCGTTATTCGCTACCATATTAGCGCCCTCGGCAATACCAGCAGGATTTGAAATAATAGCATATAAACCAATTCCAACCGAAATAAGTACAATTATAGGTCCGATTTTCCCTATAACATCAACTATTTTTCCAAGACCTAGCATTACAACTCCGCCAGCGATTACCGCCATTGCAATTCCGCCAACATAAACAGGCAGACCATAATGTTCATTTATTGTTGCTCCAGAGCCACCAATCATTACTACATAGCTCATAAATAAAAATGCTATTGAGAAATAATCATAAAATGCTCCAATGTGCTTTCCACAATAGTATGTATATATTTCGCTACCTTTAGAAAATTTCTCTCTGTAACCAACCGAAATAAAATCACTACATACATATACAAATAGAATTAGAGTAGTAAGTCCAACCAAAATGCCTTCATAACCGTATGAAGTGAAATACTGCATTATCTCTTGACCTGTGGCAAATCCAGAACCAATAAGAAAGGCAATTACTGCACCAGCTATAGTAAATACTCTACTCATTTTTACTTGTTGTTTTTCTACCATAATAATGCTCCATTCTGCCGCTCAGCATCGACATAATATAAGCCAAAATCAACTCTTATCAGCTGAGCTAAGAATGATAAGAGCATTATCGTGCATAATGGCGCAAACCACCATTGCACATCGCCTCTGCGCTTAAAAAGCTTGAATCACTTAAAACTAAGCTTTCCTTACTTAATTAATAACCAAGTTTACCGAACTTTTATAATTTTAGGAAATAGGATTAAATCCCATTTCCTAAAATTTTCATTAGCTTATTATTCAAATACTGTTTGACCTTCAACCTCAGTTTGAAGTGCGTCAAGAGCCTTCTTAACAAGCTTTGTTCTTAGCTTGTAACTAGCTTCTTCTCCAAGAGTTGGATCGCCGATTGGATAAGGAATACCAATTGCTGGTACAATTCTATTTGCTCCAATTGTTAGAGATATAGGTACAACCGTACAAACGTGTACAACTGGAATACCAACACGCTCAATTTCTTTTACCATCGTTGCGCCGCAACGTGTACAAGTTCCTCAAGTGGATGTTAATATAACAGCATCGATATTGTCCTCCAAAAGCTTTTTAGTGAAGTTTTCACCAAAGCCCTTAGCATTACCAACAGAAGTACCAGTACCTGTTGTAGACACAAAATAGTTTGCAAGCTCTTTAAACTCACCAGCCTTCTCAAGCTCACGAAGTGCATCAAGAGGAACAACAAGGTTTGGATTTTCAAGTGCAAAAGCTCTATCATATCCACCATGAATTGTCATGAAGTCATCAGCGCTTAGACTATCCATACCCTCAATGCTATATACACCATACTTAGTCGCACTTGAAGATTCAATTCTGTCTGGATTGCCTTGTGGAACTATACCACCAGAAGTTACAACAGCAATTTTAGCATTCTTCATGTCTTTAATCGCTGGGTTTGGAGCAACTCTATCAAACTTAGGCATTGGATACTCAGTAACATATTCCTTCTTAGCCATCTTGCTAACTAGCATATCAATAGCTCTTGCAGAACCACGCTTTTCAGCAAAGTAGTTTACGCGAATACCACGCTCCATGTATCCCTCAATATCAGGACCTAAAACTTCTTCGCCCTTTGCCATTTTCTTTGCTAAAGCAGCAATTTTAGGCATAGAATGACGCATATCAGCAGCAGAGTCGCCAGTTAAAATGATATGTAGATCTTTCTTGAACATATCAGCACCTGGGTTTTCATTGTACATACCAGTAACAACAGGTATACCAAGCTCTTCTTCAACAGCTTTTGCAATTAAACCACAAGCAACACCATATCTACCAGCATTAAATGCAGGACCTGCAACAAAGACAGCTGGGTTATACTTCTTAATCATTTCAATAAGAGTAGATTTAGCTTCCTCAAGGTTTTCACCAAAGAAGTTATCTCCACAAATTGCAGTTGCAACAACTTCATACTCATCGCCTAAAGCAGCTTGTAATGCACTACCAGGGCCAACAATACCATCTCTAATTTCTGGTGGAATATCTGCTTTTTCTTCTCCGCCTATACCAGCAAAGAAGTTATTTATATAATGAACCACTTTGATTTTATCCATAATAGTCTTCTCCTATCCTTTCTAATTAGTAGCCTCTTGCAGCTAGCTTGTTAAAGCCATTAGCTATAGTGGAAGCGATTATAATTTGTAGTTCAGCCTCAATGCTACCATCTGGCTTTAAGCTACCTTCGTAACCACCAATCATCATCTCAACATAATCTAAAGTACCAATGACTCTATCCATAGGAGGAAAGTCAATGATTACATTTCCTTGTCCACAAGACACTAAAGCATCAGCCTCGTCAACTGCATCAGCTAGTGATTGAGATTTACCATCTCTGCCAGGGAATTCATCAGTGATAAGAACTACATCAATACCCTTTTGTTGAACTTTCTTGCAGTTCATCATAAGGTCTGTATCAGGGTTACCATATCCTTCTTCTGTTATAAGAACGCCATCAAGCCCCATAAATTCAGCAAGCTTAGCAACCATATCAGAAGAACGCTCTTTATCAGCTAGGAATACATTTTCATTTGTTAGGATAACACCAACAAAGTTAATGTCCTTGCCATGTCTATCATATAAATCAAAAATAACAGGGTTGTTTTGGTGATGATAAGTTGTAACCTTATCGCAAGGCGCAACGCAGTTACCGCTAGTTATAGCACCATCCATAATTTCAGTTGGGTACATTATAGTTGGTACAAATTCCTTAGCATCAACTCCATAATAATATGTATCATGAAGCAGACCTTGTGATTGAAGCATATGTATATAACCAACCTTTGGTAGGTTTGGATATTGTTGAATTTGCTCTAATAGAGGTTTAGTTTCGTAAGTTACAACTTCATCTGGCTCAACATTTCTTCCAGCTTCGCCGATATATGTTCCAACTTTTAAGCCAGCCATTCTTCCAGCTGCTTCATATTCGTGTGTTGAAATGCCTTCCTTTGGTTCAATAACAACAACAACATTATATGTTTCAGAGAAAGGAGTATATTTAGCAGTCGGTCCGCTCATATCAATAATACCCTCTTGGAAGCCAACTATCTTACCACAAGTGATAACTGTTGATCCAACAAGCGCATGAGTTCTGCCACAACCAACCTCAGCTACTTTATTAATCATACCTGGGAAAACTCCACCATTTCCAGAAACTTTAACACGAGGTTCAATTACATCCTTAACAGGAGCAATTCTTGTAGACTCACCTGGTTTTGCAATCTCAACTGTTGCGCCAATTAGTCTATCATCCTCAAGGACGATTTTCTCAATTTCCTCTTTGTTGACATACAATACACCCTTTTCAACCTTAGTTTCATTTCCGAACTGTACATCTTTAATTATTATTTTTCCGAGTTCTAGTTTCAAAGCGAATGCCTCCTTCAAATAAATATTTAATTTGATTTTGTATAGAGCGAGATGCTAGCTTATCTCATCTCTATAAATATTTTATACTACAGATTGCCACTAGCTGGAACGCTATCGACATATCTGGATATAAACGAAAGATCAACTGTACGAAAATCTTTTTTTATCTTATCATTCCATTTCATTGCTGCTTTTCCAGCAAGAAACTTCTTAGCAGAATCAATACCATTTTCTATCATCATTGTACTATGGATGACTTCATCTCTTTCCGCTGGCAAACTATCAAGAATAATCGAGCGATATGGTGTTTGATTAGGCTTAACGCTACCAGCCATTGGATGGCTAAGCAATTTATGCCCAGTATGTATGTAATCTCTTGTTTTTTCCAACACATCAAGATATGTTCCTTCAACAAACACACATTCTATTTTGCTCTCACAATAATTATATGCATCAATATTGTTAGTTATTAAATATGGCTTAACTTTCATAAACTCAAACCTCTCTGAATAAAATTTTTGTGTAAATATATGCTTCAATCAAGGAAATGGTAAATATTCACAAGCCATTTCTTTGACACAATAGTATCATACTCAAAATGCTTTGTCAATAACTTTTTTGTGTTTATTCACTATATAAATCTTTGGTGATAAGCGAAATAATATACAAAAAGCATAAAATTTCAACTAAATTACGAAATAATAGAAAATAAATCTAGTTCATTTTTTATAGTAATTTCATAACTGTAATTTAAATAATCTAGTCGTTAGATTTCTTAAACAAGTTCATAAATGCCATTCATTTGCTTTATAGGTAATAATTTCTAATTACCGATTTGAAAAATAGTTTAGATAAAACAATTTATATTCATCGTATTTTTTTGCGAAAACGAATAAATTTTCTAAGCTTTCGCCCTTGAAGATTTGCCTATAAAATACCTATTTATTTTTTAACAAGTAAAATATTTTCGAAAATTTCGTTATAATTTTTCATCAAAAAAAAGATAAAAATGTGTGCTTATGCTGCTTTTACAGAGCAATAATGGTACAAAATCTAATATTCTACCCCCAAAACAAACAAAAGCTGCGACACTTTCATTGTGCCGCAGCTTTCGTAATGCATTTAATTATTCAGTTTTATCGCTTAATTACTCAACAATAAAAGTCGTTTCGGC
>CAYJEV010000115.1:0-5302 GCA_964369265.1 uncultured Oscillospiraceae bacterium | reverse complement strand
ATGAACAGGCTTCCTATTCCTTATAAAACGTGTTCGGGTTATGTGTGGGCGGCTAAGCATATAGTGCAGAGTCCCCAAGCTGTGCTTTACTAATTCTGCCATAAATTTCGCAACTTTTGCACAAGTCATTATGAGTGCCTTGTGCAATTATCTCGCCTTTATCAAGTACAATGATTTTATCAGCGCTGATTATCGTGGCAACTCTTTGTGATACAAATATTTTTGTCGTTCCTTCATAGCTCTTAGAAAGCGCTAATCTAAGCTTGGCATCTGTTCGATAGTCCAGGGCGTTTGTTGCATCATCTAGCACTAAAATCTCTGGATTTCCAGCAACTGCCCTCGCTATTAGCATTCTCTGCTTTTCGCCTCCGCTCATGTTCTGGCCTCTAATATTTATGAGTGTGTTATAGCCATCCTTCAGCTTATCAAGATACACTCTCGCTTGCGCCGACTCGCTTGCTCTCTCAATCTGCTTAGTAGCAATATCTCTACCAAAAGCAATATTTTCTCTAACGCTCTCCGCAAATATGACATCCGACTGAAACACAACACCAAACTTCTCATATAAACTTTGTTTAGAGTAAGAGTTTATAGGCTTGCCCTCAAGAAATATCTCTCCACAATCAGGCTCATACAACCTTAAAAGCAGGCTAATGATCGTTGATTTTCCTGAACCTGTTGAACCAATTATCCCCAAAGTTTCGCCTTTATTTATTGTAAAAGAAATATTTTTAAGAACCTCCATACCATCAAGATACGAAAAACTAACATTTCTAAACTCAATGAAACAGCTATAATTATCGCTAGATAAAATGTCTTGATACTCTCTATTTTGTATCCTTAACACCTCTAAAATTCTGCTTGAAGCAGCTGCGCACTTAGAATACATTGTAAAAAGCTGACCAATACCTATTAGCGACGAAAGCACCATAGTAAAATAGCTCATAAACGCAATGAGAGAAGCAACATCGCTCTCTAACTCTCGCACATAATACGCACCAGCCATCAGCGTTGCGACCATTCCTAAATTAACCCATAATCTCATAGATGGCGTTCCTACTGCATTTACTATAGAAGCTGCTATGTTTTTTTCTTTCAATAAATCATTAACTCTAGTGAAGTTATTATTTTCTCTTTCAAAGCTAGAAAGCGCCCTAACAACTCTTATTCCAATAACGTTCTCCCTAATAACCTTCACTAAATTATCGTTAACTTTTTTAGTTTCTTTAAAACGCTTAAATCCTAAGCTTGTTGTAATATAAACTGTTGCTGCTATTAACGGAATTATAGCAAACATTATAACTGCAAGCTTAGGATCTAAAATTGTAACAGAGAAAAGACTGCCAACAAATGTTAGAATTGTCGCTGTTCCTTTTGTCATTATTTTAGAAATAAAGGTTTGCACGCTAGCAATATCGGTTGTTAATCTTGAAACAACTGAAGATATACCAAACTTATCAATTTTCTCGCAGTCCATACCGCAGGACTTCATAAATAAATCTTCTCTTATCCTTTTTGATACCTCAACACCAAAACCAACACTTAAATGAGAGGCTAATAAGCTAAGTAGCATGGTTGCAAAAGCTGCAAATATCATAACCGACCCCCACAAAACTAGCATTTTGCTTGAGTTTAGCGGAACAATTTCATTCACTAAATATGCAAATGCCCAAGGCATAAACAAAGTAAAGCCTGTTGAAACTGATTTTAATATTAGTGCGAGTGTAATTTTATGCAAATATAGTTTGCAATATATCTTTAATAAGTCCATACACTTCCTCCAAAGCTCCTAATCTATCTCACCCAAGTTATTGCGACTAATCTTATCTAAAAGCTCGCTTAAAGTTTGAATTTCTTCTTTTGATAAACCATTAAAGGTTTTATCAGCCCTCTTGGCAATGCTCTTCCTCGTTTCCAGAGCAGTTTCCTTGCCATGCTCTGTTAGGGCTATCATGTTCTCGTTATTAATCTCGCCTTGAGATTTTGTTATCAAATCTTTTGCCTCAAGGTTTTTAATCATCTCTGAAACAGTCTGCGCACTAACACCGAGCATTTTAGAAATACTCCTCTGATTTATGCTCTCCTCTTCCAATAAAATGCATATCATTCTCTTTGCTGTAAAAGATAATCTATTTTTATGTTTTTCGCTTTTTATTCCTTTATCGCACGCAATTGAATTTATATGTTTATGGCGATGTTTTTTGCTATATTTAATTTGCTCAGATAGTTCTGTTAGCTTCATTAAAAGCTCTAGTTTATTGTTCATAATCCCCTCCGTATCACTGCATTGATACCAATATAACATAATAGCAAATCGGTGTCAATATCCTTATACCATCGCGGTTTAAATTTAGCTTAATATTAGTCTATTGTTGTGTCCTTCTTATTTTTCTGATAAAATAAAAATAGTGAGTGTAGTACATAATAAACTTGCTCTAAAGAAAGGAATGCTTATTAAAATGACAGATAATAACGAAATAAATTTTTCTAAAATAAGTGAGCTAAGCTATAATACAATTCCATCATTTTTATCAAACGCACTAAGAGATAGCAAAGCTTGCTTTTTAAGTAGAGGGACGCTAAACAAGCTGGCAAAATGTATTGAGAGCGAAAATGCTTCATATACAAAAATAACTACTGGCGAGCATTTTAGCGTTAGAATGATGAATTGTGATGATAGTCATGATATTATTTTTTACTATAGAATAAATACTGAAGATGGTCATCCTGTCGATACAGGGGCTCAAATTATTGAAAAATTTGAGCCTGATTTGGGAGCTGAGGCGTACTTGCTACAATTCAAAATAAAGAAAGATGTTATATATATTATAGTTCAGTCTATCGATGAAGAATATTTGTTTAACAACTCAAAATACCTCTCTTCAATAAGCACATATACCCCTAATACTTGCTTAGTACCAGAGCTTAGAGAAAAAGGCTTAATTGATAAAGGCATTGATTTTCTCGCAAAAAAATTATTTAAGACAAAAGACTAAGTTTAATATTTCGAATTTATACTCTCAAACTTTGCAAAGCTGCCTAGTTTGAGAGTTTTGTTTTCGATTAAGCATTTCAAGCCGAGTGCAAGTCTTTTAAATAGTTGCTTTGTAAACTATCCCCCCTCACTATTCGCTTATATAAGTGAAAATTTCCTTTAATAATAAATTTTTCTTTAATAATAAATTTTTCTTTACAAATCCATCAAAACAATGTAAAATAATAGTACTACTTCAAAAAAGTAACATATAGAAAGAGGAAAGTTATGAACGGATTACCACTAGCAAAAAAACACCCAACAGCATATTCGGCAGTAATGATAATTTTAACATCTATTCTTGTGATGTTAGCAATGTTTCCAATCGGCTATTTATTCTTTATAGCAGGAATGTCGTTTGAATCAGATTTTACAAAACAATTGGCAGAGTCACTCACCAGAGCCATAGGCGCAATATTTGTTTTGATCACAACATATTTTTTGCTCGATAAAAAATATGACTATCAATTTAATAGAAATAATATCTTCAATTGGCTGCCAGCATTCATTCCAGCAATACTCATGTTAGCCACAACATTAAGCTTAGTTTTCACATTAAAATCGCCAAGTGCCTCAGGATTTATTGTCCCTGTGGAAATTATTGGTATTTCTATCTTCCAAGCATTTTGTGTTGCAACTTATGAAGAAATAACATTCAGAGGGCTTTTTTGCCAGTCGCTATTAAAGTCAGGCAAAAAGAATGCCATAACTAAGGCAGCATTTTAAACTATGATATTCTTCTCGGTAATACATTTTACTGGCGGACTAACACAGGTTGTGAGTGCGATAGGTGCTGGATTATTCATGAGTGCTATTTATATTTGCTCAAAAAATATATTGGTTCCTATCATATTTCATACTATTTGGAATTCTGCAATATTTTTAATTGCCACACCAGTCGAAACTGGACAACCGCTGCTTATATATTCACTTAGTGTAATGGCAGAAACTCAAAGCGCTAGCATTCCTAGTCTGCTAACATCTCTAATAGGTGCATTATCCTTCGTGCTTCCTACAATACTTTTCTTTATCGGCTTATTCTTAATGAGAAAAAGCAAGCACGCAGAAATAAAAGAGCTTTGGGGAATTGAAGAAACAATCGAAGCTTAGCTTAATAACACAGCAGCTGTCACGAATGCTAATACCATTTGTGACAGCCTTTTATGTTTTAATATAATATATCTATTTTTTTGCAATAAAAGTGTAAATTCTACGGAGCGTTTATTGAAAATTTAAGTTTTATCTAGTATCATTTATTTAGCCGCCCACACATAATCCGAATACGCCTCACATCGCCGTATTCGCACCTTATGCTTCGTCCTCCTCATCACCATATGCACATATGCTTTCTTCGTCCTCCTCGCCTAAGTTACAAATACGGCAATGTGAGGTCAAAGATTTTATAAGAAATAGGAGGTTTGGTCACAAGGAAAAGGCTTGCAGTAATACTTTCGTATTGCAAAAGGCTTTGACACAATGAACAGGCTTCCTATTCCTTATAAAACGTGTTCGGGTTATGTGTGGGCGGCTAGTAGGTTGAAAAAAAGCCGTTTTTCTTGTCTGCAAAAAGCAGACAACCAAAAAACATGGCGCATTTATAATCATTTTATGGTTGTTTTGTGCCTTCAGTAGAAAGGAATGGTCATAAATATGCAAAATATTTTAGTTGGAAATACAATAAAAAAATTAAGATTAGAAAAAAATATGACACAAAAACAGCTTGCCGATTTAATGAATATCAGCGATAAAACAGTTTCTAAGTGGGAGCGAGGACTTGGATTACCAGAGATTTCTCTTTTGAATGAATTATCTGAAATATTAAACTTAGATTTAGCGAGCTTATTAAAAGGCGAAGTGTCAGATGGAGATTTTGTCGGAGGTAATATGAAAAACACAAAATTCTATGTTTGCCCAATATGCAATAACATTTCTCTTTGCACTGGCAATGCAGAGGTATCTTGTTGTGGAAGAAAAGTTTTAGAGCAAACACTTAAAAAAGCGGATGAAAATGAAAAGCTTAAAATTGAAACTATTGAAGATGAATGGTTCATTACAAGCGAACATGAGATGAGCAAAGATAACTATATTTCATTTGTATGCTATATTGTTGATGGTGGGCTTAATTTATACAAAATGTACCCTGAATGGGGACTAGAAATGCGAATGCCTAAAAAGAGGTTTGGAAAACTTATTTATTACTCAACCACAAAAGGACTATTCTACCAACTCATAAAATAATCCTCGAAATTGTAGGGTGACCGATATAAT
>CAYJEV010000114.1:0-5365 GCA_964369265.1 uncultured Oscillospiraceae bacterium | reverse complement strand
CGCTCACCGCAGTGAGCGAAACACTTAAAAAAACTAAACAGCTTTCACATAAAAAAACAAGACAGGCAAAAACGCTTCAAGCTCACACAAAAACTGGGGTGACGACAGGGTGAAAGCTTCACCAAGCCAATAAACAGAGGAACGCACTTGCCGTCCCCACCCATCAAGGCAGCAAAGCGGACCCTTGATGGCAAGAAAACCAGAGGATTAGCGAAAAACTAAAATGGCGACTAATAGTCGCCGCTACAATACGACAATACGATAAAAAAACATCGCCAAATTTCTCGGCGATGTTTTATATATATATTAGATTTAGTGAAAAGTGAAGAATGAAAAGTGAAAAGTTAATGTATCACTTCGTGATGGATTGAAAATTGTATGCTATATCAAAGCTTCAAGCCGACTGCAAGTCATTTTAAACATCGCAAAGCGACACCATCACTTTTTACTATTCACTTTTAACTTTTCACTTAAATAATCGGAGCGACGTGGAGATTATTTATATAATGTTTAACACAAATAAACCTAGTATATTTATAGCGCTGTTGGCTGACATATGCACTATCCATGATGGTATGATAGTTTCAGATTTTGTGTTTAAATGGCAGAAAATAGCTCCAATTATCGACAATCCTAATACAAATAGTATATATAAATACAAATTAAACCATCCGTCGATAAGTCCTATGTGATATAATGCAAATAAAAGGCGTGATATTGCTATTGTATAAATATCATTTTTGTACTGCTTTAAGTATAGATAACAAAAGCCCCTAAAGAAAAATTCCTCAATGAAAGCATTTACTAGCACAATGTATAAAGCAACATAAATATAATTTTTAGCAGTACATTAACTCCAAATTCAAGTGAAGAAATGATCAAGCTCTCATCAATAAATCCAGATAAAACTGCATATCCTAAATTAACGCCAACGATGCATATAATAGCAAGCATTAAAGGAGTTTTGACATCACTAAAGGATACTCGCTTTAATGGAGAGTATCCTTGCTTTTTCATCATAAGGGCTGGAATAAGGAGCAGAAAGATGATTTTTAAAGCAGCGTTTGTCCAGTATGAGGGAGATAAAGTAAACTGAACTAATGTAAACAAAATGAATACAGCAGTTGCGTAAGCTATGATTTTTATATGCATTTTCATTATATCGGTCACCCTAAAGCGGATCTCCTGCTTCGTTGAAAAGATGGCTGTTTTTCTTGACTAGTTTTTCATAATAAAGCTTAATTGTGGCAGCAGTTGGAGAGGCTAATAACATGCCCAAAACTCCAAAAAATCCGCCCCCAACAACGACTGCATATATTATCCACATAGGCCTAACACCAACTCTATTTCCGACCATTTTAGGGTCTAGGTACCAACCATCAAATTGTTGTAATAGCAGCAGCACTAAAAATACAGCAACGCCCTTAATTGGCGATACAAAAACATTGATTAAAAAGCCTATAATTTCCCCAACAAAAGGCCCAAAGTATGGAACCATGTTTGTGAAACCAACAGTTATTGCGAGAAGCAAAGTGTATTCAGATTCGACAAGGGTTAACAGCACAAAAGAGATAGAGCCAATAATAGTCGAGTCGACTGCTTTAATGCCAATGTACTTTCCTATCATACCGCTGTAAGTTTTAGCGAAATCAACAATATGCCCAGCTTTTTCAGCCTTGAACAGAAGGAGTATTATTTGATGTAAATTTCTAAGCAACCTGTTTCTATCAATAAGCACATAAGCAGAAACTAGCAAGCCTAATGCAAAGCTAACTGTTGTTGAAGAGATGTTAATTATAAGGTTTAGTAAATATTGTCCAATTCCATTTAAGCTGTTTGTTAGAGTTTGGTTAGCTGTGTCTACTAAAGAGCGAACACTTTCAGTTTCAGAAAGCCCTTTAACAAGCTCATGTTCAATTACATCGTTAACAAAATTTTGTGTTTGGCTGATATATGTTGGAATGTTTGAAACCATATCCTCAATGCTGGTCGCTAAAACAGGAAGCACAAAGGATAAGGCGATATAAAAGAATAAGATTACAATTGTATATGTCACTAATGTTGAAGAGCCTCTTCCTAATTTATATTTGCGCTCAAGAAAATTCGCAAGAGGTGATAGGGCGTATGCAATGGCAATTCCATAGAATAAAAATTCTGATAGCGAAATTAATGTCGTGAATGCAGTTGTGAAAAAGCTAAGGTTATTGTAAACAATAACTGCTATAGAGGCTATTACAGCAACTATTACAGATTTTTCAATAAAGGTTTTATGCTCATTAAATTTAATCAAGTTAATACACTCCTAATTGTTAATTGAAATCTATGTTTGTGATTTTCTATTATTATATACCATTTTTAGCTAAAAGTGGTGACGAAACTATAAATAATCTCCGTTTCACTGCGATTATTTATATTCCTCGCAGGGGCGATTTTGAAGGTCGTGGGCAACGGAGTGCCCACATGACCAATTTATATTAGATTTTTTCTAAATCTAATATAAATAATCTCCGTTTAACTGCGATTATTTAAGTGAATAGTGAAAAGTGAAGAGTGAAGAGTGATGGTGTCGCTTTGCGACATTTTAAAAGACTTGCAGTCGGCTTGAAACTTTGATATAGCATGCAATTCTCAATTTATCACGAAGTGATACATTAACTTTTCACTTTTCATTTTTCACTATTAGTATGTATTATACATCACCAATATAAACAGGGGATAAATCTGAGATAACTTTTTTATTATACTTGTGTAAAATGCGAGAAAAATAGTTTAGGATACTGTCATTTTACACAAGTCTAGCGCTTATTGTTGTAGACAATGACAGTTGAAAAATAATGGTAAATAGTGCATAATAAATATAGCAAATTTAAAATAAAGAAAGGGTATAAATTTATGAACACAGTGTTAGATCGTTTTTTGAAGTACATACAAATTGAAACAACTTCTTTGCCAGATATGGGAGTTGTGCCGTCGACAGAAATGCAAAGAGAGTTTGGGAAATTTCTAGTTGAAGAGATGAAAGCAATAGGCATTGAAGATGCTAATATTGATGATCATGGTTATGTTTTTGGAACAATTCCAGCAACAGCAGATGCGCCAGTAATTGGTCTGATTGCGCATATGGATACAGTTAATGATATGCCAAATAAAGACATTAAGCCAAGAGTTATTGACTATAAGGGCGGAAATGTTGTTTTAAATGAAGCTCTTGATATTGTTATGACTCCAGAGGTTTTCCCTCATTTAAATAACTATATTGGCGACAGGCTTGTAATCACTGATGGAACAACAATACTAGGCGCAGACGATAAGGCAGGCATCGCTGAAATACTAACGCTTGCTGAAATTTTAATCAATGATAAAAGCATAAAGCATGGTGAAATTAAAGTTGGGTTTACACCAGACGAAGAAGTTGGTCATGGTGCAGATTTCTTTGATGTAAAGAGATTTGGTGCAGAATTTGCATATACTATAGACGGCGGTGCAGTTGGTGGGCTTGAGTTTGAAAACTTCAACGCTGCAACTGCTAAAGTTAAAATCAAAGGCGAAAATATTCACCCAGGCGCATCTAAAGATAAGATGAAAAATGCAATGTTGGTGGCTATGGAGCTTGAGTCTATGTTACCAAAAGCGCAAAAACCACAATTTACTGAAATGTACGAAGGCTTTTTCCACCTAACTTCATTTAATGGCACAGTTGAAACTGCTGATATGGTGTATATCATTCGTGATCATAGCGCTGCAAAATTTGCTCAAAAGAAAGAGCAAATTAAAGCTATCGCTGATCATCTAAATATGATGTATGGCGAGGGAACTGTGACAGTTACAGTTACTGATTCATATTTCAATATGGAAGAAAAGGTTGCTCCATATATGTTCTTAATTGACTATGCTAAGGAAGCTTTTGTTGAGTGTGGAGAAACTCCTGTTATCACACCAATTAGAGGCGGTACAGACGGCTCTCGTCTATCCTACATGGGTCTGCCTTGCCCTAACTTATCAACAGGCGGGCATAATGCACATGGTAAGTATGAGTATATTTCTGTTGAGTCAATGGAAAAAATGGTTAAGGTGCTATTAACTTTAGTACAAAAATTTGTTAAATAAAGGAGAAGAGGGAAATGATAAACAAAGAGAGAGTATTAAGTAGGTTTTTAGAGTATGTTCAAATTGATAGCGAAACTGCTTTTGAAAAAGAGATGGCTGCAAAGATACTAGCTGATTTAAAAGCAATGGGTATCGAAGCTTATGAAGATGATACTATGGCTATCACAGGCTCTAATGCAAACAACATCATTTGCAGACTAGAGGGAGATTCTTCTGCTGAGCCAATTTTATTTAGCGCACATATTGACACTGTTGTTCCTGGCAAGGGGATTGAGCCTATAGTTAAAGACGGTATTGTTAGCTCAAAGGGCAATACTATACTTGGTGGTGATGACAAATCTGGTGTTGTTGCTATGGTTGAGGCACTACAAGTGCTAAAAGAAACAGGAATGAAGCATAGAACTGTTGAGTGTGTGTTCTCTGTTAGAGAAGAAAGCGGGCTTTTAGGCGCTAAGGCTTGTGACTATTCTAAGCTACAGTCTAAGATGGCTGTTGCGCTTGATAGTGGCGGTGATGTTGGCAAGATTATCAACAAAGCTCCTGGTCAAATTAAAGTAACTGCAACAATTAAAGGAAGCCCAGCACATGCTGGTATTGCGCCTGAAACTGGAGTTAGTGCAATAATGGCAATGAGTGAGGCTGTTTCTAACATGAAGCTATTAAGAATTGATGAGGAAACAACAGCTAATATCGGTACTTTCACAGCTTCTTCTCCAACAAACATTGTTTGCGACACTGCAACAATTATTGCAGAGGCTAGAAGCTTAGATAATAAAAAGCTAGAAGCTCAAGGCAATCATATGAAGGAATGTTTAGAGAAGGCTTGCGAAAAATTTGGAGCAAAGCTAGAGCTTGATATTGCAACTTCATACCTAAGCTATCATGTTCCAGAAGATTCAGCGATTATTAAGCTAGTGTCTGAAAAGTGCGGTGTTTTAGGGCTGCCTGTTTCTGTTTCACCAACTGGTGGTGGCAGTGATGCGAATGTGTTCAACTTAAATGGTATTGAGTCTGTTGTTCTTGGTACTGGAATGAGCAAGGTTCACACAACTGAAGAGTTTATCACAGTTGAAAACTTAGAAAATATTGCAAAACTAATGTTAGAGCTTGCTAAAATCTAATTTTAGAGCAATTTAAAGTAACGGATAAGGTAGAGTTTTCTAATCTTATCCGTTGTTTTATTAAAGTTTTCGGTAAACTCTAAGTGTTCCGTCAGGTAGAGTAAAAGTTTTGCTAAATTTTTTTTAAAAAATTTCAG
>CAYJEV010000113.1:0-5376 GCA_964369265.1 uncultured Oscillospiraceae bacterium | reverse complement strand
GAAAAAAATTTAGCAAAACTTTATGTAAGCCTAGCGGAACATTGCAAGTTTTGTGTGAAATCTTTAGTCATTCACCTTTCACCTCACATAATACTATAAAATCACTATTTTGACAAGCAATGAATATATTATTGTGTGTGGGATAAAATAAAGTTGAAGGGAGTTGATGAAATGAGTCTAGAAACAATGCTCGAAAGTGCTTATAAATCAGTCGATATGGGAATCTCTTCTATTGAAGATGTGGTTGTTAAGGCTGAAGATAAGACACTTAAAAAAGAGCTGGAAAGCCAGTTGCTAGAGTATAAACGATTCAAGGAAGAGCTTGTCCACGAGCTTAACAAAATTGGCGTTTCGCCAAAAGGTACAGGAACTATTTCAAAAATTTATGCCGACTTTATGGTTAGCATGAAGCTTATGACTCATGAAAAGGATGAAACCATCCTAGAGATGATGCTAAAAGGCACTGAAATGGGAATAAATGAGCTCGAAAGTCATCACGAACTGGGAGAGTCAGAACTAGCAACACGCTTAATAAATTTTTATAAAACTAATCTAAAAAACCTTAACTCTCTCGCTAATAAATAAAATTTAACTTTGTGAGGTATTCTAAAATGGCTAAGAAAAATAAAAGAGATAAACTTGAAAAAGCTGCTAACCAAATTCATGGCGCAAATATGACAAACGCTATCGTTTCTGCCGATTATGCCAGCAATGGAAATGTGCCTGTGCCAAATGTCGAGCAGGTTAAACTTGCTAAAGGCGAAGTCGATAAAAATCATAAATAATTAGAAATCTTAAAATAAATGACGTTTAAACTCGTGGTATGGCTTTGCTGTACTGCGAGTTTTCGCTTTGTTTTAAAAAATATGAAAATATTGAAATATAGATTGAAAAATTACGAAAAACGCGTTATAATGTTATTGAAGACAACTCTGCACTACATTTAGAGAGGAGAATTTTACTATGGTTATAATATTAGATCCTGGTCATAATGAAAAGTCAAATGTTTCGCCAGTTAACCAAAACTACATCGAAGGGGTGGCGATGTGGTATTTGGCGGGCTATTTAAAATATGCTCTAGAAAAAGCAGGGGCATATGTCTACACAACTCGCCCTAACTTAACAGATTTTCCAAACCATAAACAACGTGCCAGCCTCGTTCAGAAGCATATGGCAGGGCTTATAATTTCGCTTCACAGTAACGCTGCTGGTACAGAAAAAGCATGGGGGACAGAGCTTTACTATCCCATAACCAACCCAGAGTTCAAAAGCTTTTGCGATCTTGTTGGCGAGAGAGTTGCCGATTACTTCGGACACCCTTTTAGAGGAAGCAAAACTAGGGCGCTATACAAAGGGCAGTCAATTGACTATTACGCTATGATTCGCCATCCTCTTGAATATGGCTGTAAAGATGCGACAATCATTGAAATTGGCTTCCACACAAGCCCTTATGACCTCAATTATTTAATGCAAGATCAGTGCCTAAGAGATATTGCCGAAATTATAAGTGCTTCTATCGTCCAGTACTATAACATCACAAGAAAACAAAACCCACAAACAGGAGGAAGGGCATAAAAATTAAATAGGGTGCCCTATTAAATGACAAGCCGAAAAGCTTGTCATTTTAAATGTAATGTCATTTGTTGCAAATTTTGTTTCGGTGTAGTATAATGTTAGTTATGGAAATTAAATGAAAATAAGAAAATGGGGTGATATTATAAAAAGGCAGATAGACGAAATAATTTTGGAACAAGAGGCTATCATATCTCGCTTAAAAATCATATCTGAACTCGATACAGCCAAAGAAAACGCTCTGCTTAGAGAGGACATTAAACGATTAGAGGGAATGTATGGCGAGCAGCTCCAAAAGCTTTCAGCATTAGAAGATGAAAACAAAAGGCATAGAGAGAAGCTTTCCCAAATTGCCTTTGATGATAGGGCTGATGTATTTTCAAAAGCAAAGAGCAGATTAGACAACTATGCCGTTCAGACAAAGGCTATTGAGAGGCAGTCAATTTTCCAATATGAAACTGTTATGAGGAACAAGATTTCTCATCTTAAACAGCTTGCAGAGAAATATAGACTAAATAGTCAAGATGAAGTCATACAAAAGCTTAATAATATAGAAAGCGAGCTTGCAAAATCAGCTGGAATGATGAGAGGCAAGATTGATAGAAGCATTGATAAAAGGCTTGAAGAGCATAATGAAGAGTTTAGCTATGCAAAAACAGCACCTTTATCTAATGAGGAAATTGCAAAGGCGACAAAAAGTAATGGGTTTGAGAAATTCATTGGGCTTAATGTTGTGAACAAGATTGGTATTTTGCTGATTGTACTTGCTGTTATAGTAGCGGCAAGGTTTGGCTTCCTCAATATGTCCGACATGATAAGGTCTGCTATTATATTCGTGCTTGGTGGCGTTTTGCTGCTAGGGGGCGAGCTAATAAATCACAAAAATGCGAATGTGTTCTCGCTAGGCTTATCAGCAGGAGGAGTTGCTGTTTTATACACAGGTGTGGCGGTTACATACTTTATCTTTGGGATATTCTCGCCATACACAGCACTTCTCGCCACAATTATAATAACAGCTATTAGCTATTTCTTATCTATTCGATATGATGCGCAAGTCATATTAGCATTTACGCTTATTGGAGGATATCTTCCTGTGACAGCCATGAGCTTGCTTGATGTATCGCTTATAGCGCCTTTAATGCTATATCTTATTATATTAAGCCTTTCAGTGCTGTTTATGTCAATAAAAAAGCGCTGGCTGGTGTGCAGTTATATAGGGGTTATATTAAATATCCCTGTTGTGTCGCTTGTTATCTACGCAGTGCCTTATGGATTTAATATACTAGGGGTGTCTGCGATAATATATGCGATGTTCTCCTTTGGTATATACACAGTTGTGCCAATTATAAGCGCATATAAAAAAGGCGAGGCACTAACAATAAATGAAATACCACTAATGGCAATAAACAGTTTCTTTAGCACAATAGTTTTAATAACAGCTTTTTATCGCTTTGATTTATCGGACTTTGTTGGACTTTTTGTTGCAGTGTTTGCTGGGCTTTATTTTGTGCTTGGTTATTATATCAACACACAAATTCAAAAAGGCGAGAAAAGCAGCATACTCTTTAACATAACAGGCTATACCTTCCTTGCTTTGGTTGTGCCGTTCCAGTTTGATATTCAGTGGTTAAGCTTAGGCTGGTTAATTGAAGGAGTGTTGCTTGCGGTATATGGGACATATTCCAAAAACAAGCTAATGAAAAATTCAGGGCTTATAATTTATGTTCTATGCTTTGCCTCATTCATTTTTGTTGATGGTTTAGTTGGGAATGTCGATCATACAGACTGGAAATACTTCGCTGTAACTTTAGGGGCAGCCATAATAACCATCGCTCTCATTAAGCTTTCAACCATCAACAAAGCCGAAACAGTCTTTGCTTATGCGACACTTGTTAATGCTTGGTTTTACTCACTATACCTCTTTATGGAAGTTATGGTTCTGCCACGAACTATACCACTAAACAGAACCTACATTGCCTATACTATATTCTTAGTAACTTCGGCGATATATGCATACCTGCTCTCAAGAAAACAAGTTCCACAGCTACCAAAAACCCGCTATCTAAGCTATGTTATATATGGCTTATTATCGGTTGTTAGCTTGCTTGTTAATAATATGCGCATTTTCTATCTTGGGTTTGATGTTCAGTTTGAAGCGGGATATGTGCTTTTTGGAAGTGTTGTAGTGGCTACAATGATTGTTACTGCAATATTTATGGTGTTTGATTTATCACGCTTGCTATCAAAAAGGCAAGGAAGCTGGATTTATTTAATACCATCAGTTTATTTTGTGTTTGTTTTAACTCAAGGTTTAACGGTTCAGATGGATATTTCTTTCAGCAGCTACATAATAAGCATTTCTTATATGATTATCGCACTTGTATGGATAGTGCTTGGTTTTGCCAAACGTATTGGATCTGTTAGGCGATTTGGCTTGCTATTATCAATGCTTTCTCTTATGAAGATATTCGTTGTTGACAATAACCTAATCTTCTCTGATGATACTTTCAGCCGAATAGTAAGCTATTTCACTTTGGGTGTAATACTAATTATCATCTCGTTTGTGTATCAGTATTTCAGCAAGCGTATGGAAGCTCAGGAGATGCAAGAGGAAAAAGAACAAATAGAAGCTACACAAAAAGAAATTTCTGGCAATGCGCAGATAAGTGTGTCAGAATCATCAAATAGTATAGAAAAGGAATAATAAGCGAGATGAATATAATCTATTTTATAATAGCATTTTTTGCGACCTTTGCAGGCTCAATAACTGGCATGGGAGGAGGCGTTATAATTAAGCCTGTATTTGATATACTAGGCACATTTGACGCTCAAAGCATTAGCACATTAAGCTCAATCACCGTTTTCTTTATGGCGCTTTATTCTAGCGCAAAGGCAGTTAGAAAAAAAGCCTCTATTGATGCGAAGGCGGCGGTTAGTGTTGCGATAGGTTCTGTTATAGGGGCAAATATTGGACAAACGCTCTTAAATATGATAACATCATCTTTGCCAAACAATCTTGTTGTAATAACGCAAAATGTACTGCTTGCAATTATGATTGCTGTGGTGTATGTTTATATGAAGAACAAGAAGAATATAAAGAGCTTTGAGATTAAAAGGCCAATAGCTGTAATGCTAGTTGGTATAGGGCTTGGTATTTCCTCCTCTTTCCTAGGGATAGGGGGAGGTCCTATCAACATTATGGTGTTTATTTTCTTTTTCTCATACACAACAAAAACAGCGGCTACAATTTCGCTTATAACAATATTGTTCTCTCAAATTTCAAAACTAAGCCTGCTGTTATACACAGGCGAGCTGTTTCAGTATGACTTATCGGCTGCGCCGTTTATGGTAATTGGCGCGTTGCTTGGTGCATTTTTTGGAGGTAAGATATCTGACAAGGTTGATGACGACAAGGTTGATGATTACTTTAATTATATGCAGATAATTATTTTCATTATTTGTATAGTGAATATAGTGAGGAATATTTAAAAGCTATAAAGTTTCACACTAAACTTGAGATGGGTATCTTTGTAGCACTAAACCTTTTGCATTCTGACAAGTACAAAGAGAGTTTTGCGGGGTTTTTGCAAAAAATTTCAGCATCAAAGGGCTGCCCCTTTGGCGCTCACCGCAGTGAGCGAAACTTACTTTTCTTTTGGAAAAAAGAAAAGCTAAGCAAAAGAAAACCTTTGTATTGAAGTTTTGTTAAATGATTAAGTTTGGCAAACGAAATTAAGTTTAGTTTATACATAGAGAACTTAACAGCTTTCACATCAAAAAACAATACAGGCACAAAAACCTCAA
>CAYJEV010000112.1:0-5384 GCA_964369265.1 uncultured Oscillospiraceae bacterium | reverse complement strand
GTTACAAGGAAAAGGCTTGCAGTAATACTCTCGTATTGCAAAAGACTTTGACACAGTAAACAGGCTTCCTATTTCTTATAAAACGTGTTCGGGTTATGTGTGGGTGGCTATACAAAAGCTTTGGTATATGATAGACTAGTTAAAAAAGATTTAGCATAGAAGTTAATATTGCTTTGGACGGCGAGGCGATATTTAATAGAATAGGGGGGCTAAGGCATGATAAGGCTAGATAAGAGGCTTGATACTGCTGCGAAGATGGTTAGAGATGGTGCGTTTTTAGTTGATGTTGGCACAGATCATGGCTATTTGATTGGCAATTTGGCGGCTAAAGGCAAGATAAGAGGCGGAATAGCATGCGATATAAACGAAAAGCCTTTAGATAAGGCGAGGCAGTATCTCTCGATGCTTGGGGTGTCTGACAAGGTTAGTTGCGTTTTAAGCGATGGCTTTCAGCAATTGACAACGCCTTATGATGAGGCTGTTATTGCAGGTATGGGAGGAGAGCTTATAGCTAGGATAATTCTCACAAGCAGTGCAACGAAAGATAAAAGCAAACGTTTTATCGTTCAGCCGATGTCAAAGGCTGAATTTTTAAGGGAAGAACTATGGGCAAACGGCTTTTCGCTTTTGGAGGAGAGGGCAGTTGAAACTGCTGGTAAGTGTTATACTGTTATGAACTGGCAGTATACTGGAGAGGAAAAAGCTCCAACTTTAAAAGAAAAGTATTTAGGCATTGTTACAAATTTTTGGAATGAAGACACTGCAAGCTACTTAAAAAGAATAAATTCCTATCTAAGCAAAAAGCTTAATGGTCTTGATGGAGAAGAGAAAAAAGGAATATCAGAGCTTATTTTAATGATAGATGAATATATAGAAAAGGGGTGTGTTTAGTGGCGTTTGATGGCGTTATGCTAAGGCTTGTTAAAAGAGAGCTTGAAGAAAAGCTTATTCTTGGCAGAGCAGATAAGATACATCAGCCAACAAGAGATGAAATAATTATAACTATGCGAACATATAAAGGCGCATTTAAACTAATGATTTCCTCAAAGGCTGATGCCTCAAGAATAAATATAACCAATGCTGTTGTTGAAAATCCAAAGCAACCTCCAATGTTTTGTATGTTAATGAGAAAGCATATAGGTTCAGGGAAGCTGGTTGCTTTAAGGCAGAGAGAGTTTGATAGAGTGCTATTTTTAGATTTCGAGGCACTAAACGAAATGGGGGATTTAGTTACTGTTTCGCTAGCTGTTGAAATTATGGGCAGACACAGCAACTTAATTATGATTGACCAAAATGGCAAGATAATTGATGCTCTTAAAAGGGTTAGCCCTGATATGTCCTCTGTTAGAACTGTTATGCCAGGAATGAGATATGAGCTTCCTCCTCCACAAGACAAAATCTCTCCAGAGAGCACAGTCGAGGAGATAGAGGAGAGATTGTTTAGCTCCGATAGAGATGTTGCACTTTCAAAACTGCTTCTAGAAAATATTGAGGGCATATCTCCTGTCATTTCAAGAGAGATTTCTCATTTTGTGACCAGAGGCAGAGATACAATTAAATCAGAGATTACTGCCGAAGAAAGAGATAGGCTTCGATTTTATTTAAAGAACTTTACTTCTGTTGTTAAGGGG
This sequence comes from uncultured Oscillospiraceae bacterium, assembly GCA_964369265.1. Taxonomy (GTDB): domain Bacteria; phylum Bacillota; class Clostridia; order Oscillospirales; family Ruminococcaceae; genus DAMCAP01. Next base: position 3,753 of record CAYJEV010000112.1, on the reverse strand, counting down.
GAGGTTTTGGCGACGCCAACTATCATCTCAACACTTCAAGGTGTGTTAAAAGATGTTGCTTTTTTGCCGATAAATCAGTATAGCAGCGCTATGCTAACGAAAGAATATGGCGATTTTAGCGAAATGCTTGATGCTTTTTATGGCGGAAAAGATGCAGGCGATAGAATGCGACAACGCAGCAATGATTTACTAAAACTTATAGCTGCAAGAAGCGATAGGGTCACACGAAAGCTTGCTGTGCAAAAAAAAGAGCTGCTTGAGCTTGCAGAAAGAGATAGGCTTAGGGAGATAGGAGATATACTTTCAGCGAATCTTCATATGCTAGAAAAAGGGCTTGAAAGCATCACTCTGCAAAATTTCTATAGCGAGGGGCTAGAGGATATTGAGATAGCTCTTGATAGCAAACTAACCCCAACGCAAAACATTCAGAAGTATTATATAGAGTATCGCAAAGCAGATACAGCAGAGAAAATGCTCCACGAGTTATTAAAGGAAGGTTCAGCAGAGCAGGAGTATCTTGATAATGTTTTTGATTTGCTTGCAAGGGCTAAAACAGATGCTGAACTGACTGCAATAAGAGAAGAGCTTGCCGAAGGAGGCTATATTCGCCATCAATCTGGCAAGAAAGGCTCTGTAAAGCTTGCGCCACTAAAATATATATCGTCTGATGGCTTTACAATTCTTTGCGGAAGAAACAATCTGCAAAACGATAAGCTAACACTTAAAGACAGCAAGAACTATGATTTATGGCTTCATACACAGAAAATACCAGGTTCGCATGTTGTTATTTTGAGCGAAGGCAAGGAGATACCAAATAAAACTATTGAGGAGGCTGCTATTATTGCTGCCACAAACTCTAAGGCTGGTAATTCTGCTAAAGTTCCTGTGGATTATACTCAAATTCGTTATGTTAAAAAGCATCCAGCTAACAAACCTGGACTTGTGAATTATGATAATTTCAAGACTGCTATAGTTGATCCTGATGAAAAGCTACTTGAAAGCTTAGCAGTTAAATAAATTTCCAAATCTTGACACGCATCCTACAATACATTACAATTGTATTGTAGGGTGTTTTTTATTTTTAGATTAAGCGTTTTAAGTTGACTGCAAGTCGCTTTAAATATTTTATAGCAAAAAAATTAAAAGATGTTGTAACAAAAGCTTATTTTTTGACACTAATGTAGTGAAAGGAGGTTGAAATGGCTATGAGCGAAAAACTGAATATGAAAGAAGTATATGAATCGTATAGGCAAGATATATATTATTATTTGATTAGTCTTACAAAGAGCCAGCAACTTTCTGAGGATTTAACATCGGAGGTGTTTGTGTCGGCTGTTAAATCGTTTGCGAGCTTTAGAGGGGATAGCGATATAAAGACATGGCTTTTTTCTATAGCGAGATATAAATGGTTTGAGCATATAAGAAAAGAGAAGAAAGAACTGCTCATGACAGACAGGTTAGCTGATTATTTGAGAAGTTATTCAGCAAATGGAGAGAAGGATAATGAAATATCTGAGCGGGTTTTGGAGCTTTTGGAGCAAGAGAAAGAGAATGTTAAGACAACTTTAATTATGAGGGCAGAAGGATATTCCTTTTATGAGATTGGGGCAAAGCTTAATATATCTGAAAGCTCTGCTAGGGTTTTGGATTTTAGGGCGAGAAAGAAGATAAGGGAGATTTTAGAGAAGGAGGGCTATGTGTATGAATAAAATTAGTTGTGATATATGCATGGATTTAATGCCTTTGGTTACCGACGGTGTTGCTAGTGAAGATAGCGAGAGGGCAGTTAGGGAGCATGTTGAAGGTTGCGAGAGTTGCAGAGAGCTTTTTAATTCAGATGAAAAGCCAGCAATAAATGCTGAAAGAGTTGATAGGGATATAAAAAAGAGATTGACACAGCTTGGAATGATACTGATAGTAATTGGTGTGTTGTTTGGAATAGGGATAGCAGAGGGACAGTTTATGTTTTACAATATAATTATAATGCCAACAATTGGAGCAGTTAGCTATCTGGCACTTAAAAGGAAATGGATTTACTCTTTACTTTTTGTGTTAGTGGCTGTTTATGTGAGGTGGGTGCCTGACACTATAGGTTATATATTTGATGCTAATGATATTTATGAGGTATTGATGGCATTTTTACCTCCATTATGGTGGGCTTTAATATATGCATCTGTATTTGGTGTTGGTGTGGTAATAGCTGGGCTATTAAAGTTTGGTTTTAGTAAAGAGGAAAAGGAAACGTAATCTGATTATGATTATTTAAGAAAGGCAGGTATTAGTTATGAAAAAGGCATTAAAGATAATGGCTATAATTTTAGCATTTGCATTGATAGGTGTGGTATTATTCTTTGCTAATGGATTTGTTGGAAATCCTGTTTCTAAGATGTTATCTGAAAGAACTGCAGAAGAGTTTTTAGAAGAGAACTTTGCAGACACAGATTTTGAGATAACAGAGGTTGCTTATAACTTCAAAACAGGAGGATACTGGGCGGATGTTGTATCTCCTTCTAGTGAAGACAGTTATTTTACTATCTATTTAAGGGGGAACGGCAAATATGCTTATGACACTTATGATAATGTGACAGATGGATATAACACATACAGTCGTATTGATAGAGAGTATAGGGATGTAGTTGAGAATGTGCTTGATGCAGAGGACTTTCCTTATGATGTGTGGATAGCATACGGGGGCATTGCTATGATAGATATTTATGAGCTTGGAAGCGATGAAGTATATGGAGTAAAGCTATCTGAGCTTGTGCTTGATAAAGAATATGACATAAATGCTATGGGCAGAGAGTATGGCGAGATAACTTTATATATTGAGGATGAAGAAGTGACAGAAGAGCGAATGGCTGAAATTCTTCTTGATGTAACTAAAATACTAGACGAAAGAAATGTGACTTTTAAAATAATAGACTTTGTGCTTGAAAAGCCAAGAGTTGATGAGGAATATCAAGGCGCTAATTCACCTAGCATTAGACTAGAAGATTTTTTATACAGCGATATCTATGAAGGCGGCTTGACTGAAAGGATAATAGAGAATAATCATTTAATAGAAGCTCGTTATGCTTATGAAGACGCTAAGATGGAAATTGAAGATTTATATATCGGAAAGGCTATGGACTATATGGTGTCGGACGAATTTCCATATGAGGAATGGGGCGGCGGTGCTAGTGTTATATTCTCGGATGGAGAGGGTTATGGCTTAGCGCAAGAAAATGGAAAGTTTACTGAGATAAGCGAAGAGGAAATAGCCGAGAAGTATGGAGAAATAGATATCTATATAGAAACAGAAGATGTTAGCTTAGAAGAAATGACTGAAATACTTCTTAATATTAAAGGTGGATTTGATAAAGCGGGAATAAAGTTTCACTGGATAAACTTAAGAATTCAAAACGAAGATGAAACAAACAGCCTAACAGTTGAGGGATTTTTATATAGCGATATATATGAAGAAGGGCTTGAAGAAAGAGTTGAGGACAGTTTAATATAACAAGGCTTATAGACTATATCTAACCACAGGTTTGGTATAGTCTAATTTATAGTAAAAAAATTAAAAGAAAAACGAAAAAAACTATTGACAAACAAAATTATCTATGATAATATATCAAAGCACTCGAAATGAGGGCATTCGACAAATCAATATGAAGCAAAGTTGAGATGGAAAATTTGGAAAAAGTTTTAAAAAAAGTCTTGACAAAGCATAAAAGATGTGTTAGAATTAAAAAGCTCTCTCGAGAGGGAGAG
>CAYJEV010000111.1:0-5476 GCA_964369265.1 uncultured Oscillospiraceae bacterium | reverse complement strand
TGCTCCATTCTGCCACTCAGCATGGCAATTTTTTAAAGTTTTGAGCTCTTATCAGCTGAGTAAAGAATGATAAGAGCATTATTGTGCATAAGGGTGGCAATCGTCCTGCACATCGCCCCTGCGAGGCAATTGTTTGCAAAGCAAACTGTTGCTCCATTCTGCCACTCAGCATGGCAATTTTTTAAAGTTTTGAGCTCTTATCAGCTGAGTAAAGAATGATAAGAGCATTTTAAGTAAAAAGGTAATAGTGAAGAGTGAATCGTGACGGTGTCGCTTTGCGACATTTTAACTGACTTGCAGTCGGCTTTACAATACACCCCATCACAAAGTGATACATTTTCAGCTATCTAACATAGACTAGCGACTGCTAACTATTAGCTTCCTCTTTTTGCTTTCTTCTAAGCTGTCCACAAGCCGCATCAATATCAGTTCCAAGCTCTCGCCTAACTGTTGCACTAATGCCTTTTGCTTCGAGTATATCTCTAAATTTATAACAAGCCGCTTTATCAGGGCGTTTATATTCGTTATCTCTAACAGGGTTAATCGGTATCAAGTTCACATGGCAGTTCTGCCCTTTAAGCAGAGCAATTAATGCCTCAGCAGTTGCTTTATTATCATTAACGCCACTAATTAGTGTAAACTCATAAGAAATTCGCCTTCCTGTTATCTCAAAATATCTCTTGCAACTCTTCATTAGCCTTTCGAGGGAATATTTATTGTTTATTGGCATAATAGAGGAGCGCATCTCATTATCGGTTGCGTGTAGAGATACAGAAAGTGTTATTTGCAGCTTTAGGTCTGCTAGGCTGTCTATCTCCTCGCACAAACCACTTGTTGAAAGCGAAATATGCCTATGGCTAATAAGCAAGCCTTTTGGATGATGGATTAAATCTAAAAACCTAATAACATTATCATAATTATCAAGAGGCTCGCCTATCCCCATCATAACAATAGAATCAACCTTTTTCTCTGCAATTTCAGAAGCTCTATATATCTGCTCAAGCATTTCAGAAGCAGTTAAGTCACGAACCTTTCCGCCAACAGTTGAAGCACAAAAACGGCAACCCATCCTGCAACCAACCTGACAAGAAATGCAGACAGACACACCATAGTTATGTGTCATTAGTACAGTTTCTATTGTATTTCCATCACTAAGCTCAAAAAGCACCTTAACAGTTCCATCTTTCGATTTTTGTATTGCCAATGGTTTTAATAAGGCAATATAAGAATTTTCGGAAAGCTTTTTCCTAAAACCAGCAGAAATATCGCTCATTTCATCAAAGCTCTTGACAGCCCTGTTATGTAACCATTTAAAAATCTGCTCTGCCCTAAATTTCTTCTCTCCAAGCCCTAAAACAAATTCGACAAGCTCATCATAAGATAAGCTTTTAATATCAATCTTCACTATTGTGACCATTCCTTCCCTGAAAAAGCAGATGATTGCCTCGCACTACTTCTTCTTTATTATAGCAACAAAGAAGCCGTCATAATCATCAACACCAAAAAGCATTGTCCTTTTAAATAACAGTTCATAATCGCTATGCTCTCTTAAAAACATCTCCACTACCTCATCATTTTCTTTAGGGTTGATAGTGCAGGTAGAGTATAATAAGCTTCCATCATCTTTTAGATATCGTATAGCATTTTTTAGTATTTCATATTGAAGCTTTGGGAGAGCTCCAAACTCTTTAACATCTTTATATTTTATCTCAACTTTTTTTCTGATTATTCCAAGCCCCGAGCAAGGAACATCGCAGATAACCTTATCAAACTTTCCCAAAGCTTGATTAAAAATAGTAGCATCGCTAAGAATGGCGTTTATGCTCTTTATTCCTAGCTTATTAGCGCCATCTTTCATTAGTTCAATTTTATGCTGGTGTATATCAGAGCTAACTATTTCAGCGCTGTCCTCGTTATACATAGCAGATGTGAAGCTTTTTGAGCCAGGAGCTGCGCATAAATCAAGAACTCTATCTCCTTTTTTAGGAGATAGCTTGCTTATTGCAAATTGAGAGGAATAATCTTGAACATAATAATGCCCATCTTTGTGGTATTTGCTCTGAAGAGCCTTTGAAAGTTCTGCTTCAAGGCAGTTTTCTAAATCTGTTCGCTTTAAGAAATCTGTGTTTTTAATTAGCTCGTCGGCATTTGTTTTGAGTGTGTTAACTCTAACATAAGCCTTTGGGGTTTCATTTGTGGAGGAGAGCATTTTTAGTGTTGTTTCCTCCCCATACCAGCTCATAAACAAAGAGGTTAAATCTTTTGGTATTGAGTATTTTATCTCTAAATCGCTTGGTTTATTTGTATTTGGCAGTTCTTTCTTGCCCTCTCTAATAAAGCTCCTAAGCACACCATTAACTAGCCCAGCTGCGCCAGGCTGTTTTAGCTTTCTTGTCAGCTTGACAGCCTCATTAACAACAGCGCTCTCAGGAACAGATGGCATATAAACCAGTTGATAAATTGATATCCTTAAAATTTCCAGCACAACAGGCTTTAGCTTATGCTTAACATAGGGCTTTAAATAATAATCTAAAGTTAACTTTTTTTCTATAGCGCCATAAAAAAGCCTTGTCGCAAAGGCTTTTTCTTGCTCTGCTATTTCAGAAGAGCTTAGAAGTTTATTTAAAGCGATTTGTGAGTATGCCCCCTCTGTATTGACTTTCAATAAGCCCTCAACAGAAATCTGTCTTGCTGTCTTCATTTGTTTTCCCTTTCAGCTTTTTAATCTCGTCTTCTTCCGCCATAAAGCAGTATCAGCCTTAAAAGTTGCGCTATAGACACTATCAAAGCAGCCACATATGTCATAGCCGCTGCCGACAACACCTTTCTAGCCTTTGGGACTTCGTCATGCTCTAAAATCCCTGTATCGGATAGTATTCTAACTGCCCTGCTGCTTGCATTAAACTCAACAGGCAAAGTCACAAACTGGAATATAACCATAAAACTAAAAGCTATTATTCCAATATCAATTAAGCTTTGTGATGAGAAAATAACTCCTGCTATGATTAGTGGTATAGATATTTTTGTTCCAATATTAGTAACAGGTATGACTGCATTTCTGATTGTTAAAGGAAGATATGCATTTGCGTGTTGTATTGCATGTCCAACCTCGTGTGCAGCAACTCCAATAGCAGCGATTGAAGTTGAGTTATAAACAGAGTCAGAAAGCCTAACTGTCTTATCTCTTGGGTCGTAGTGATCTGTTAGATGGCCGCTAACATTAGTTACATACACTTCTGATAAGCCATTTTCTCTTAAAATCGCCCTCGCAACATCAGCTCCAGTCATTCCTCGTCTTGAGTGTTGTGTTCTATATTTAGCATAGGTTGAGCTAATATTAGCCTGAGCCAGCCCTGCAATTATCATAGCTGGTATAATTAGTATTAGGTAGTAGTAATCAAAAAATGGATAAAACATAGTTTCCTCCTTAATATTATTCGCTTATTATAATTGTGTTTTTAGAAAGTCTTTGCCCATTTATTAAAGCAGAGCCTTCCATCTTCTTTTTTCCCTCTGGAACAACCTCAATAAGCTCCACAGAGCCATCGCCTGTTCCAATTATTAGCTTAGATTTATGAAGAAGCTCTCCAATCTCTCCCTTTAAATCTGATATCTTCGCTGTTAAAACCTTAGTTTTAATTCCAGCAATGTTAGTATATGCAATTGGCCAGCTGTTAAGCCCATGAATTAGCCTTACTATCTCTTTGCTATTTTTGCTAAAGTCAATCTTCCCCTCTTCTTTTGTAAGAGGAGATGCCCATGTTGCAAGGCTCTCGTCTTGAACTATTGGAGCTAGCTTTCCTTGCTCTATTAGGTTAAGAGTTTCTAATATACCCTCTATACAAGGCTGCTCCATCTTTTCAAAAAGCTCTGCTGCAGTAATGCTATCATCAATAGCCATCTCAAGCTTTAATAATATATCCCCTGTATCAAGCCCTGCTGCCATCTGCATTATTGTAACGCCTGTTTTGTCATCGCCATTGATAATCGCCCTTTGAATTGGCGCTGCTCCTCTTAGCTTAGGGAGGAGAGAGGCGTGTGTGTTAATGCAGCCATGCTTTGGGGCATCTAAAAAGGCTTGTGGAAGTATCTGTCCATAAGCAACAACAACACCAACATCAGCATTTAAACTTTTTAAAAGCTCTAACATTTCTTCATTGCCTCTTAGTTTTTCTGGCTGAAACACAGGAATATTCTCTCTAACAGCAACTTCTTTTACCTCTGAAAAGCAAAGCTTATGCCCTCTGCCTCTAGGCTTGTCTGGTTGTGTAAACACACCAACTATCTCATGCCCTGCCTTTATTATCCCCTCAAGGCAAGATGCAGCTATTTTAGGTGTTCCCATAAATACTACTCTCATATCTATTTCCCTCTATTTTCGAGTCGCTTAACCTTAACTTTTGTCCCAGTTTTGCCCTCTGCTGGAGGATCAATAACTAGGTCTTTAAAAAGAATGCCGTCTAAATGGTCGACTTCATGGCAAACAGCTCTAGCAAACAAGCCCTCTCCTGTATGTTCAACAGGCATTCCGTTTCTATCCAAAGCCTTAACGGTAACTGTCATTGGTCTTGCCACTAAGCCATACTCGCCTGGAGAGGATAAACAGCCCTCGTCACCAATTTGTTTATCATCGCTTCTAAAAGTAATTTCAGGGTTTATAAGCTCTATTAAGCCTGTTCCATCTCCTGAAATGTCAATAATAGCAACCCTCTTTAACATTCCAACTTGTGGTGCAGCAAGTCCAACACCCTCTGCAAGCCTCATAGTATCTTTCATATCATCAAGAAGAGTCCATAGCTTTTGATCAAATTTCTCAACTATTTTGCTTTTCTTCCTTAGTGTATCCTCATGATCTTTTAATATGTTTCTTATAGCCATCTTAATGCTCCATTCTGCCGCTCAGCTCGGCAAATTCTTAAAATTTTTAACTCTTATCAGCTGAGCAAAGAATGATAAGAGCATTATAGCGCATTAGGGCGGTAATCGCCCTGCACATCGCCAGTTGTAGCGGCGACTAGTAGTCGCCATTTTAATTTTAGGCAATCGGCAAATTATGTGAACGGACGTTGTAGGGGACGATGCACACATTGCCCCTCAAAATCCATCGCCAAAGGCGATACAATACTTCTTCACTATTAACTATTACCTATTACTTTACAAAATCCTTTGTATTTTGTTGTTGCCATCAAGGGTCCATTACATTCCCTTGATGGGTGTTTTTTAATCTCGCTATTCTTTTAGTTCAAGCATAAAGTTATGTCACGATGGCGATTTTAGCTTAAACATAAATTTAGCTGTGCCTTGACTGACCTTTTGCGAAAACGGAAGCTAGTGAAGCTTTCACCCTTGTTCTCATTCCAGTTTTTGTTGTGAATGGTGTGTTTTGGTGCTTGCCTTATTTTGTAGGTGAAAGCTGTTTAGTTTTTAAGTGTTTCGCTTTCTGCGGAAAGCGCCAAAGGGGCAGCCCTTTGATGCT
>CAYJEV010000110.1:0-5573 GCA_964369265.1 uncultured Oscillospiraceae bacterium | reverse complement strand
AGAAAAGCGAATCCCTCGAGCATACAATCACTCTCCCTTTTGGGTAAGCTATTTTTATTTTGGTGTTATTGGGATTCGAAAGCTGGCATTTGAATTTATGCCAATGGCATAAAGAAGTGAATTTACTTTTCCGAAGAAAAAATCCCCATAATTATAAGCTTTATGCTTGAGGTAACTTATTTTTGTATAATTCTAGTTTCCTTATAATTATACTCTGTCATATTTTATCGAAATAGCTTGGTAAATATATTCTAAACTAATTGACTTTACGCCATTACTCTGTTAAAATGATTATGTCTAGCTATATTCTTAGATGTTTAGCACTATAGCTGATTAAATCTACTTTTGAAAGGTAATTAGATGAATATTTTCTCATTTAAATCGAAGAAAATCACAACATATACAGTAATCTTTATTACAGTAATTATAGGCTTTCTAATGACCTTATTTGCAAAAGTGGCAGATGAGGCTGTTATTGGTGTCACTATTGGCGAAATGCAACAAACAGGCAGCCAAATGGAAATTTTATTGGAAGACACTATAAATGAATTTGTTGATGATCTTCAGTTATTGGCTGAGTATGTTTCCAATAATAATGTTGATGAGAGCAATATTGTAGAGTTTTTTAACTCTCAGTCACAAACTGAAGAATTCGATATACTATACTATATAAATCTTGACGGCATTGGTATTTCTCCAAACAATGCAAAATTTGATTTTTCTCAAAACGAATCTTTTATAAATGCTTTGACTAATGACTATTATATAACAAAACCTCACCTATCATTTGAAACAGAAAGAATAGTATTTTCTATTTCAGTTCCTATCACCAAAAATAATGAGGTTACTGGAGTTCTATTCAGTGAAGCGGCACTTGATCAATTTTTCTATGTTATAGAAGAGCAAATTGAAGGCAAAGGTGATGTTTTTATAGTAGATACTGATCTTAACTTCATTTTCTCAAGCAGCCAAAACCATATAGGAGCTCAAATAATTCCAGAAGGCGATGCTAGCGAAATGGGCATGGATAATGTTATCGCAGCTCAAAATCATATCACAGCTGGCGAAAGTGGCGGCTTTGTCTATGATTATTATGGTATATCTAAAGTTATGGTATATACTCCAATTACAATGACAAACTGGGCGCTTGCTCTGAATGTTGAAGTCGAAGCTTTTAACAGCGACTTAGTAAAAGCGATTAACTATATAAATAACATGAGCAAGATTGTTTATTGGGTGTTTATCTTCCTTATTATTTATATATGGATTTATCAGTCTAACTCAATGAGATTGCTTGAAAAAACTGCATATTATGATCCTTTAACTGGATTGCCAAATTTAACAAAACTCAAAAAGATAATGCAAACTACTCTTGAGAAAAATACTAACACCAACTATTCAATGCTAAAATTTGATGTTGAGAATTTCAAAGTAGTAAATGAAATTTTTGGCTTTGATGTTGGTAACAAGGTGCTTAAAGCTCCAAAACTTGTTTTAGAACGTGATAACTTAACCGATGTCTTCATTGCTAGAGTTGGTGTTGATGAATACTTAACTTTCGCCCCAACTTCATTCCTAGGCGATATTGAAGACCACACTAAATATTATGAAGACTTTTATAAAGAGTATATTCCAGAGCTTGGGAACTATAATATCTCTTTTAAATATGGTCGATACAACATTGAAACTGGAGAAACTGATGTAACTGAAATTATAAACAAAGTTACTCTAGCACATAACATGGCAAAGTCCATGCAAGGCTTCATTGTTTATGACTATAATGAGCTTTATAAGCAAAAGCTACTTAATGATGCAACCATCACAAGAAAGATGAATGATGCCCTAGACAATAACGAATTCAAAGTGTTTTTGCAGCCTAAGTTTAGTGTCAAAGACCAAAAGCTTATTGGAGCAGAAGCTCTGGTTCGTTGGATTGAGCCAGATGGAACAATGATATTCCCTAACGACTTCGTTCCTCTGTTTGAAAAGAATGGCTTTATAGTTGATTTGGATATGTACATACTAAATTCTGTGTGTATTATGATAAGAAACTGGCTAGATCATGGCCTAGAACCAGTTACAATTTCAGTTAACTGCTCAAGGCTTAATCTTGAAAACCCAACCTTTGTTAAAGATATAGTCGAAGTAGTCGATAGGCATAATGTTCCTCATAAATATATTGAAGTTGAGCTTACAGAATCTGCTGCTATTGATAACAAAGAGGTATTTGAAATTATCTTTGCCCAACTTCGTGAGTATGATTTTAAAATATCTATTGACGATTTTGGCGCTGGGTACTCTTCTCTTGGTCTCTTAAAGAACATGAAGGTTGATACATTAAAGCTTGACAGAAGCTTCTTTACAGGAACTCATGAAACTACTAGAGGCGATCATGTTGTGCTTAGCATCATCAAAATGGCACATGGCCTTGATATGTATGTTGTTGCTGAGGGAATTGAAACTGAAAAGCAAGTTGAGGTTTTAAGGGCAATGAACTGCGATGCAGTACAAGGCTATCTATACTCAAAACCTCTATCAATACCTAACTTCGAAGAAAAGTATAAGTCTTTATTTGAAAATAAAAAGTAATGTAATAACCCCCATACCTAATACAAGCTAGGTATGGGGGTTTATTATGCCTCAAAGCGTGTTTTTAATTTTTTATAGTAATTTTCATTGCTCTTGTCGCCATCATTATCTAAAAATAAACAATATGGTAGACTGTCTGTATTTTTATGCTTTACTACACAATCGCAACATCGCCCATTATTAGGGCAAGTTTTTTTAGGACATGGACATTCTTTAACTCTTGGACAACTCATAATTATGATTACTCCTTTCTTTAAAAGTAATTTAAAAAGCTCTACTTTTTATTTCCCTATGTAAACTCTTTATATATGAAGGATCGCTCCCGCAACAAGCACCAATATATAGCTTATTTTTAATTTCATCTAGCTCTAGTAAAGCTTCAACAAACTCCCTCGCTGTTGTCCTCATATCTTTATTACCAGCATTTGGCTTAAAGATTAGAGGAAGGCTTGTATGCTCTGCAAGCTCCTTTAATGCAGGAGCAGAGAGCTTTGGTTGATTTGTGCAGTTGAGCCCAAATGCAGATAAGGGCATACTATTTACTGCCTTTGCTATATCTTCAATTTTATCGCCAACATGTGTTGTGTGGTTTTGTTTAAATGTCATGGAAGCAAAAATAGGCAGATTAAACTCCTCTGCTACAAAAATAGCGATTTTAAGCATTTCAAGCTCCATAAAGGTTTCAAAGAAAATAATATCTGCCCCTGCATCAGCTCCTAACGATATTATCTCTCGATAACTATCATACGCTATTTTAGGGGTTATCTCCCCTTTTGGATGCAACAAAGATGGCAGTGGACCTATATCTAAGGCAACCTTAACAGCTGTGTTTTCTGCTGCTTTTTTTGCAATATCAACAGCAGAAGTTATTATCTCTTTAGCTGTAAATTCGCTTTTGGATACACTAAATCTGTTTGCGATAAAGGTATTAGTGGTTATAATTTCTGCACCTGCTTCTATGTATTCTCTATGTAACCTAAGCACTTCTTCAGGAAATAAAATATTATACTGCCACACAGGAAGCTTATTAGATATCCTATTCCATAAAACAGTCCCTATCGCTCCATCTAACAACACTCTTTCCACTTTCTTACCACCTCAGCAAAAATTATCCTATCCAAGCTAAAAACTTAGATAGGATAGCTTTTTATTTTAAATTTAGTAAACGATGCACTCTATCAACTTGTTCATGAGTAATATGGTTAAGCACCTCAAAGTTAAGCTCAAAGCCAACTATCTTCCCCTCTATAAGCACTCTTTTTGCTCCAGTTAACTCAATAAGCTCTTTTGGAATTGGCATATAATGATCAACATCAACATGCACAGGAAGAGAATGATCTTCAATCATCATTTCATCAGGAGCATTGTCATATCTCTCAGCATACAAAAGGCTTAACTTTCCTTCTTCTTTAAGAAAATAATATAGCTTTCGATTTGAAACATCAAAAATATCTGGAAGCTTAACATAACCATCAACAATGTCAATAATATAGTTATTAATATACATACAATACTCCATTCTGCTTTTTAGCTAAATAATTAAATCTCCTAATTATTCTAACATATATTTCATAAAAAGTGAATACCTTTAAGCAAGCGGAGCGAAAATTTTAAATATAGATAAAAGCACTCTCTTAAATGGATTTGTTATAATAGTGTCCTCCATTTTAATCTCAATGCTATTTTCAATAGTGCTAATAAAATCTTTCTTAATATCCTCAATAATTGAGCTATTATAAAACACTACACCACACTCAAAGTTAAGATACATGCTTCTGTAGTCAAGATTTATTGTGCCAACAATCGCTGTGCTATCATCGGAGATAGCCTGCTTTGCGTGCATAAAGCCAGGCTTATATTCATACACCCTAACTCCAGCCTCTATAAGTTGAGGATAACAGCTTCTTGTTAGCATATGAACAGGCCATTTATCTGGAATGAATGGTGTTATTATCCTAACATCAATACCAGATTTAGCAGCTAAGCAAAGCGCTGTCATTGTTTCATTGTCAGTAATTAAATAAGGAGTGTCAATATACAAATAATCAGTCGCCCTGTTTATCATATTTAAATACACACTCTGTCCAGTTGCTTCATCATCAAATGGATTATCACCAAAAGGCTGTACATATCCATCACTAACGCTAGACATTGTTGGTGTTAAGTCCTCTAAATTTAAAGTTATATCAAGGCTAGAGAAGTTCCAAAGAGAAGTAAATAATCCTGTTAAATTGACTACAGCCTCCCCTACTAGCTTAACTGCTGTGTCTTTCCAATGTCCGTATTTATAAACTTCATTGATATATTCATCAGCAAGATTAACTCCACCACAAAAGCCAACATTTCCATCTATTACCGTTATTTTTCTATGATCTCGATAGTTCATCGCCATATTAACATGAGGCTTGAATGGATTGAAGATAGTTACATTTATTCCAAGCGATTGCAAATATTTTTTATATCCAGCAGGCAATGTTGTAATAGTACCCATGTCATCATACATTAAATAAACATCGACACCATCCGCAACCCTCTCTTTCAAAACATTCAAGATTGAGTTCCACATAAGCCCTTCATCAATTATATAATATTCCATCAATATGAATTTCTTCGCTTTTTTTAGCTCACTAATTAAAGCTGGAAACATATCTTCGCCTAAAGGATAAAATTCGCTGCTTGTATTTGTCCAAGCAGGAAAAAAAGCGCTTTCAGTTATATATTTTGATTGGATTTGCAAATTTTCATTATAATCAGCTGGCAAAGCGTTTGCTATTTTAATATTCTGCTTAAATTCAGCAACCTGTTCCAGATGCAAATTAACTTTTTTCCTTAATTTTTTAGGGATATGTTTGTTCCCCAAAGATAGATAGGTTATTCCGCCAACAAGCGGTAGTGAGAGAGTTAGAATTATCCAAGGGATTTTATAGGAAGGGTTATCTTTTTTATTCATTAGGTAAAGCACAACTCCTGTGCTTAACAGCTGC
>CAYJEV010000109.1:0-5584 GCA_964369265.1 uncultured Oscillospiraceae bacterium | reverse complement strand
CCTGACGGAACACTGCAAGTTTAGTGCAAACACTTTAGTCACTGTCGATTAAGCTTCTAGTCAATAGAAATGATATAGTAGTAAACAGGCTGATTTCCCTCAATGAAAACAGTCTCGCAGTTAGGATGCTTCGCTTTAACTAAGCTCTCCACTTCCTCTATATCTCCATCACCAATGCCCTCACCATAAATTATAGTCACAAAAGCATTCTCGTCGCCCTTTTTCTTTATGATTTGACCAGCCAGCTTTGCAGCTGCCTTTGAAATATTCTTTTCAGTAAAGGCTAGCTTGCCAGACTCAAGAGCCAGTATTTCGCCCTCTTTTATCTTGTGTCCGTCAAAATCGCTATCCCTTGCAGCAAATGTAATCTGGCCAGTAACAACCTGCTCAAAGCTCTCAGTCATAGCAATGTGGTTATCTTCTGGAGAATTGTCTGGTTCAAAACTAATCATTGCGTTTATGCCTTGTGGTATAGTCTTTGTGTGCAGCACATGTACTTTTCTGTCAGCTAAATGCACAGCCTGTTCAGATGCCATAATGATATTTTTATTGTTTGGCAACACAAATACATTCTTAGCTGGAGTTGCGTGTATTGCCTTTAGAATGTCGTCAGTTGATGGGTTCATTGTCTGTCCGCCACTAACAACATTATTAACACCCAAATCTTCAAACAGTGCAGTTATCCCCTCGCCAGCTGCAATTGCAACAAAGCCATATTCCATGTTAGGGTCAACTTCTTGATAGCTAAATTCTTCTTTAGCTTCCGTTACTTTCTCTTGAGGCTTAGACTCACCTCTTGCCTTAACCTCATTTTCAAACTGCTCACGCATGTTCTCAATCTTCATTTTAGAAAGAGTCCCAAGCCTCACACCAGCGCTAAGTGCCTTTCCTGGATTATCTGTGTGAACATGGACTTTGATTATATCATCATCATCAACAACAAGAACGCTATCGCCGATTGACTCAAGATAAGCCCTTAGCTTAATGCCTGTTTGCCTTCTATCTGTTTTATCAATAATAAATTCAGTGCAGTAAAAGAAGGTTATATCATCGCCAAGCTCCTCAAAGGAAACTGATGGAGATGCTGTCATTGGTGCGTTTGACTCTTCTGTTGCAGTTACAACCGTTCCTCCAAGCAGCACTGCTCCCATGCCCTCGAATATTAGCATAAGTCCCTTGCCACCAGCATCAACTACACCAGCTTTTTTAAGAACAGGAAGCAGTTCAGGTGTGTTAGCAAGCGCTTCATTACCAGCCCTCATAAGCTCATTCCAAACAGCATTTAAGTCCTCGCCAGCAGTCTTAGCTTTTTCAACTGAAGCTGCTGCCGCAAGACGGCTAACTGTTAGTATTGTTCCTTCAGTTGGCTTCATAACAGCCTTGTATGCTGCTTCAACTCCCATAGTAAAGGCGTTTGCTACATCTGATGCAGATGCAACAGTTTTGCCTTGAAGACCATTTGAAAATCCTCTAAATAACAGAGATAATATAACGCCAGAGTTTCCTCTTGCGCCTCTTAGCAGAGCAGATGCAGCAGTGTTGCTAACTTCTGCCACAGTCGCTGTATCAGACAGCTTTTCAAGCTCTCTTTTAGCAGCAGCAATTGTCATAGTCATATTAGTTCCTGTATCGCCATCTGGCACAGGGAACACATTAAGCGCATCAACCTCTGCACGATGATTTGCTATTTTATTAGCCGCAGAGATAATAGCGTCTTTAAGTAGTTTACCTTTTATCAATGAATTCACTCTCCTGATTCTAATTCTTTAATATTAAATATTCTTCATTTCTTCAACAAAAACATTAACCTTATACACTTTTAGGCTTGTCGCATCCTCAACAGCGTATTTAACTTGCGAAGCAATGTTTGATACAATAACTGATATATTAACTCCAAAAGCAACTGCTATATGAAGGTCAATTATTAGTTGCCCCTTAACAACAGACACCTTAACTCCCTTATCAGGTATGCCTTTTTTTGAAGCAAAACTTCTTAGCGTTTGCATTGGGCTTGAAGTTACCATCCCAGCAACACCAAAACAAGAAGAAGCTGTTCTTCCAACAAGCTCTGCAAAGTAATCTGAGGTTATAGTTATTTTTCCATATCGGTTTTCAATCTTTATCATAAGCTCTCCCATTCTCTGTAATTTACAGTTCTTTTTTATGATACTTACTTTTAAAATTTATAGTAGACTTTTAAAGTCGGACTAACTTTCTAAAGACATATTTTGCGCCCTAGCTCTCTTTAACATCCCAATTTTCAACATTATACAGCAAGTTTGATGAAGTGAACTCCGCTGATTGAGGTATAATCATTGATGTTGCAACAGCGCTATCCCTAAATAGGATAGGGATGAAAGGCGGAGCTTCATTAAATGATAACACAAACTCATCAGCCTTTGTTATGTCTGTTCTATAATTATTATAAGCTGCTATCAGCTTCTCTGAGCTAACGATGCCGTATGAAGTTGAGCCTCCCCCATACAAAAAGCTCTCAAGCGACATATCAGCCTTTAGCTTAACTTCCCCTAAGTATAAATCAAAATTATTGGTGTTAATTCTGTATATATAATCCTCATAGGAAAGAGGAATTATATTTAAAGTTATATTATATGCTAATAAGTTTGTTTTTATTATCTCAGCTGTTTTCGTCTTTTGCTCAGAGTCATCATTGATAATTAAATCAAGTTCTATATTTTCTCCATTCAAAAGAAGGCCGTTATCGTAGCTAAGCCCGCTTTCTTCTGAAAACTCTGTTTTTACTTGCGAGCTTCCAAAATCAATCGAAGGCAGATAGCTAACAACAGGATTAACAGCAGTGTAGCTAATGTTGCCTATAGAGCGATAAGCATTTCTTAGTATAGTTTCTCTATCTATAATGTCATAGATAACCTTGCTAAGTTCGCTAGTAACTCTAAAGCCATTAACACCTAAATATACCATCCTATTATCAGTCACTCTTTTAGTTTGTGTTGAGATTAGATAATCCTCAGAAGACATATAGTTGATATAATATAAATCAAGCGAAGAGCTTCTAACAGCATGAGAAACTGAATCGCTCGGAACGCTCTCAAGGTTTATTGTGTGTGTAGTGCTGTTAGTTCTGCTTTTTAAGGTTTTATCATCTGCAAAATAATAATCTCCGCTGCCAACAGGGATTTCCATCTCTCCAGTTCCTGATTTTACTATTGGGAAGGTTAATAGAGATGTGATAAGTGCGTTAGGGGCATTGCTAGTAAACACAAGATTGCTCCCTGCTATATCAGCAGTTATTCCAGAAAGCTGGCTTCCAAAAGCAGGGGAAGCTGATGCAAGCTGAAAAGAATATAATACATCGTTTGCAGTTATAGCAGAACCATCGCTAAACATTATACCACTTTTAAGGCTAATTGTACAGCTGTTTCCTGAAATTTCGGAGCTGTTAGCCAGCAGTGGCAGGGCGTTATAGTTGTTATCAAGCTCAAAAAGGCTGTCATAAACCAAAGGTGTTATAAAGCTATTCATCTGGCTGGTTAACAAAAATGGATTAAAACTATCGCTCACATTAACAGCTATAGAAATCTCTTCTGGAATAACAATCTCTTTTGTTTCGGTTGGAGCAGGAGTATCGGTTTGAGTTGTGGTGACAGTTTGGCTTAAATTACTACAAGCTGACAGCAACATCAAAGCCAAAACAAGGCATACTATTTTCTTCAATCGCCTATCCCCTCCTTCTCATCATTTCCTCTGTTTCTTCAAGTCTAATTGCTTCGATATATAAGCACTCTCCTGTTTTCTCATCAATATCTGCGATTATTCCTGATAGATACTGCTGACTATCAACATTCTCAAATCTAGTTGGCAGATGTGTTTTAAATCTATGGATGGCATTTTCAGGCTTAACACCTAAAACAGACTGCACACCTCCGCACATGCCTAAATCGGTTATATAGCCTGTTTTGTTTGGCAGTATCTGCGCATCAGCAGTTTGGACATGTGTGTGTGTCCCCACAACCAAAGACACCCTTCCATCAAGATGATATCCCATCGCTATTTTCTCGGCTGTTGCTTCTGCGTGAAAGTCTAAAACTATTATTTTAGACTCAACGCCTTCTAGTATTTTATCAATTGCGTGAAAAGGGTTATCAAGAGGCTCTAGCATAGCTGTGCCCATTAAATTTATAAAGGTTATGCTATATTTCATCATATCAAGCTCATACACACCTCTGCCTGGTGCAGCGCTGTTATAGTTAGCTGGCCTTATTATTGGTTGATTTTCTTCTAGCATATCAAATATTTCTCGTCTTTTAAAGACATGATTGCCAGTTGTAATAATATCGACACCACTATCTAATAAATGTGTAGCACTTGAGGGAAGTATTCCATTTCCTTGCGCTGAATTTTCACCATTAACCATAACAATGTCAACTTTATATTTATTTTTTAGTGTTGGGAGGGCGTTTCTTAAAAACTTACACCCTGAATTCCCAACTACATCACCTATACATAATATTCTCATATAATGCTCTCCATTCTGCCGTTTAGTAAGGCTTGCAATTTCTAATACATCACCAAAGGCGATACCTTACCTTTTCACTATTCACTATTCCCTATTACTTCTTTCTTAATAAATTGTGAGGAATAGCTTGAATTTTATCGCAAACTATTCTTCCTCTAAAAACGGCAATGGATCAAACTCGCCACCAATAACCTCCAAGAAGTCGTCTGGCGGCATTGCTATCACTGTCACGTCATCAAAACTGCCTAAAAAGCAGTGAAGTGCTTGCCTCTTCATCTCGCTCATATTCCCTCCATAAAGGCTATCTCCTATTAGTGGATGACCAATATGCGACATATGAACTCTTATTTGGTGCGTTCTTCCTGTTTCTAGCCTTAACATAATTAGGCTTTTGCCCTCAAAAACTCTAAGCACCTTATATTCTGTAACAGCTCTTTTTCCATCTTCTGCAACAGTTCTAATAATTGAGCCTTCTTCCAACCTTCTGATAGGCTCATCAATTATCCCTACTTCATTTTCTAGCTCTCCCTCAACGATAGCAAGATAATGTTTAGTTATTTTGCTATGATATAAAGAGGCAATATGGGAGTTTTTTGCAACAAAACACAGCCCAGAAGTGTCTTTATCAAGCCTATTAAGCGCTCGGAAAGTTAAGTCTTTTGTGCTTTCATTGCTTGCGAATACATTTAGTAGCGTGCCATAAGGAGTGCCGCGAGAGGGGTGCATTGGCATGTTAGCGGGCTTATTGAAAATAACAAAATCGTCATTTTCAAATATTATATCCACTTTCTCTTCGCTTTTATCATATTCTGGTTTGCTTTCAACTATTTCTATTTCAATAACACTGCCAACCCTTACAAAATCGACAGTTCTTATATGTTCTCCATCTTGTGTAATTCCAAGCGGTACTTGCTTTGCTTTTCTTAGCGTTGATCCTGTCACCAAGCCATAGCTTCTTAAAAAACTATCAACCCTGTAACCCTCATATTCCTCAAGCACCACAAACGATAATCTTGCCATATACATCTCCCAAACTATAATTCTAATATTATATTATATCATCTCAACACCTAAATATCAAGTTTT
>CAYJEV010000108.1:4234-5727 GCA_964369265.1 uncultured Oscillospiraceae bacterium | reverse complement strand
AATCACACACCAGTTTGTCAAGCCTTTTTGAATATGTTTTTAAATCCGAGTATAGGCACCCACACATAATCCGAATACGGGTTATGTGTGAGCGGATAGGTTAATTAAATGTTAAGCTTCCTCTCCCTCTAAACTGCATTCCATTAAGAACAATTAGAGGATCTTTTAATAATAAGCTAATCTCCTCTTCATTTAGTGTTATATCTTCTACTAAACTTGTTTCTATTTCATCTAAATTAAGTGTAAAATGCCCCTTATACTCCTCCTCAAACGAAATAGGAGTTGTTGGCTTTAAAATCCTACTAAAATCTGTCGGTATTAGATATTGTTCTTTTGAAACAAACTCATCTTCATTTAGCTCGCCAAGCTCAACAAGTGAGTACACAATGTTGTCAATATCTACAAACTGTTCGACAAAAATAGTGTCTTCTGATAAACTTAGTTGATTTTTAAGTATAGTCGCACCATATCCGCTAATTGCCTTTGCTTTCCCCTCTGATAACACTAACGGAATAAAAATATCGCTTTCAAAATCATCAAAATAAAATAATGGTACTTCATACCTCAATCTAACTTGAAACTCATCAAACACTGTCACAACCTTTGAATTATAAAGTCGTCCCATATTAAGAAGCTCATCGTTTAGTAGATTCTCTTTTGTCAGTGGTAGCCGCTCAATAACTTCGTTACCTTCATTGTCGAGAATTTGAAGTTCATAACCTTCTAGTTCATCTAAAGAAGAAATAGCAAGCTCACTATACATTTTTGTGTGTTCATCTTGGCTTTCCATCTGCTCAAACAAAGGCTCTAAGCTCCTATTCACAAAATTATATTCATTATCTGATAATATCTCGCTTAAAGTTGGTTTATTGTTCTCTTCAAGAGCCTCATATATAATTCCATCAATCTCAAATAAGTGAAAAGGCTCATAGCTATCTGGATTGTGTATTCGGTAATAACTAAACATGTCATTTTCAAAACCAGCAAAGCAGGTTAGTATTTCTGGAGTTGAGAAAAGCAAATTAGAGCTTGAAATTTTATCTAGCACTAAATATTCATCGCTTATTCTATATTCACTATAATAAGTTGATAAAATCACTTTAGATTTATCATAATTTTGATAAATATCAAAATTATGTTCTGAGGTATAAATTTTAAATGGTACTGAATAATAGAGTGTATATTCCCCACCTTCAATCATTTTCGCTAATTCATCATCCTGAGCAAGACTAATGCCTTGTATTAGAAATGATATTGGCGTTGTCTTATTGCCTGTCGCAGAATCTGCAATTGTAAAAACAGATAAAGCAATTAGTATTATGCTAAGAACATAAGAAATAGCTGCCTTCCTCATATAAATAAACTTATATAAAATACCGCTATATATAACAATTAAAAATGCAGAGAAGCTATAAGTCAAAACTGTATAAAGCTCTTTGCTAAACATTAGGCTTGTTATCGAAAAAATATAAACTCCAACAAAGGATAAAAAT
>CAYJEV010000108.1:0-4224 GCA_964369265.1 uncultured Oscillospiraceae bacterium | reverse complement strand
TATTATATATGGTATAACAAAATACCTTCTAGCATTCCTTTCCATCATTAACTCCTTTTTATGTTAAATTTAGTAGCAATCTAGTAAATCATCTATTCGCTTGTTTGTTGTAGTGAAGCAAATATTGTTTACAGTATAACAGTTAAGGCAGATTTTTGCAAATAAAGTGGTGAAATATCTAAAATCAAATTAGATATTTCACCACATATTTATTGCTATAATTAAACTCTATGCATTAAATCAGTATAAGTTGGGATTGGCCAGTCAGAAATGCTCATAACTTGCTCAACCTTGTCGCTAATCTGTCTTATTGTATCCATATCAGTTCTAATTATCTCATTTATGTACTCACATCTCTTTAGCATATCCTCAGTTGGTATAGCAGAAATATCAGCAGCCAGCTTATCAGAGCAGCGCTTAAGCTCGCTCATTGCAACAGATAATCTTGCAACATATTCTTGCAGCTCTACATTATCAATTCCAACAGATTTTAAGCTCGCTAAATGAGAAGCGTTGTTCCCTGCGCAGTTAATAATAGAAGGAAGGATTTGTCTTCTCATCATTTCAAGAAGTGTGGAGCATTCAATCAAAATAATCTTGCTAAAGTTCTCCATCATAATCTCGTAACGTGATTCGCATTCAGCATGAGATAACACACCAAATTTAGAGAATAGCTCCTTTGTTTCTGGTGAAGCAAATACCTTAACAGCATCAACTGTCGTTTTTAGGTTTGGTAAGCCGCGTCTTTGAGCTTCTTCAACCCACTCTTCGGAATAGTTATTGCCATTAAAGATGATTTTGCCATGATTTTCAAGCACATCTTTTACAATAGCCTTAATCTCAGCATCAACATCGCCTGCAGCCTCAAGTCTATTAGCCATATACTCTAAGCTATCTGCCATAGAAGTGTTAATAACTGTGTTGATAAATGCGATAGACTGGGAAGAACCAGGCATACGGAACTCAAACTTATTTCCTGTAAACGCTAATGGAGAAGTTCTGTTTCTATCAGAATCATCCTTTAATAGCTCAGGCATAGTTTGAACGCCAAACTGCATTTTTGTTCTTTCAGCAGCAACAACATTATCGTTTCCATAGTTATATAGAAGTGATGTTATTGGATCTCCTAGGAACATTGAGATAATAGCAGGAGGAGCTTCAAATCCGCCTAGACGATGATCATTGCTTGGCGTTGCAGTTGAAAGTCTATATTGTGCTGCATATATATGAAGAGATCTAACCATTGCAGCTAAGAATAGTATAAACGGCTTGTTTGTTGACGGATTTTTGCCTGGTGAGAACAGATTTAGTCCAGTGTCAGTTGAGAAGGAGAAGTTGTTGTGCTTTCCTGAACCATTAACACGAGCAAATGGCTTTTCATGAAGCAGACAAGTTAGTCCGTGCTTTTTAGCAACAATCTTCATAACCTCCATTAAAAGCTGGTTAGCATCTGTTGTTGTGTTGGAGTTATCGTAGATGCAAGCAATTTCGTGTTGTGTTGGTGCAACTTCATTATGCTTTGTTTTTGCTGGAATACCAAGCTCCCAAAGCTCTTTGTCTAAGTCTTTCATATACTCTGAAATTCTCATTCTAACACGAGCATAGTAATGGTCATCAAGCTCTTGAGATTTTGGAGGTGCAGCGCCTAGAAGAGTTCTTCCACAAAGCTTTAAGTCTAGTCTTTGTTCATACTTCTCTCTATCTACTAAGAAATACTCTTGCTCTGCTCCAACTTGTGAAGTAACTCTTGTAACATCAGTTAGACCAATTGCATGAAGCACTCTAACAGCCTCTTTTGAAACAGCTTCCATAGAACGCAGTAGAGGAGTTTTTTGGTCTAGTGCTTCGCCGTTATATGCGCAGAAAACTGTTGGGATAAATAGAGTGTTATCTCTAACGAATACAGATGATGTTGGATCCCAAGCTGTGTAACCACGAGCCTCAAATGTGTTTCTAATTCCTCCGGAAGGGAATGAAGAAGCGTCTGGCTCTCCTTGCACTAATGCTGAGGAGGTAAACTCTAAAATCGCTGAACCATCAGAATCAGGAACTAAAAATCCCTCGCTCTTGCCAGCTGCCGCATCTGTTAATGGTTGAAACCAGTGAACATAGTGTGTTGCACCCATCTCTACAGCCCATTCTCTCATTGCTGCTGCTATAGTTTCACCAATTTTTGCATCTAATGGCTTACCTAGCTTTCTAGTCTTTTTAAAGCTATTGTAAACATCTTTTGGTAACCTTCTTTTCATTACCACATCATTAAATACGTATTTTCCATAGTTGTTTAATAGTTCCACTATAAAATACCTCCTATTTATTCTTTTAAATAAACTATACACTAACCATAGTTGCATTTTCAAGTGCTAAACCTGCCTAAAATGCAATTTCTACTTTATAAACAATTTAGTCTGTTTCAAAATGCAATAATTATTTAAAAGTTACACTAAAAAATATTGCTATTATTTTCAACTAAAGCATTATTTTTTTAGTTAAAATAGCTATATTTCTATCTCTATTCCGACAGGACAATGGTCGCTTCCAAGAATTTCTTTGTAAATTGTGGCAGTTTTCAACATTTCGCTAGCCCTATTAGACACAACAAAATAGTCAATTCTCCAGCCTGCATTCTTCTCTCTAGCTTTAAATCTATATGACCACCAAGAGTATGCACCCTCTAAATCAGGATAAAAATGTCTGAAGCTATCTGTAAATCCAGCTTCTAATAGCAACCCAAACTTTGCCCTCTCCTCTGGAGAAAAGCCTGGATTTTTAGTGTTGGTCTTTGGATTTTTGAGGTCAATTTCTTTATGCGCAACATTTAAATCTCCGCAATAAAGCACTGGCTTTTTATTATCAAGCTCGCTTAGATATGCCCTCATATCATCTTCAAATTCCTCTCGATAACTAAGCCTCGCCAACGCTTCTTTTGCATTAGGTACATAACAATTGACTAAGTAAAAATTATCAAATTCAAGCGTTAAAACTCTGCCTTCGTCTAGATGCTTTCCGTTTATCCCCTTCATAACGTTGATAGGCTCTTCTTTTGTAAACACAGCTGTTCCTGAATACCCCTTCTTCTCTGCGCTATGATAATAACAGTTATATCCTTCTGGAGAAAAGTCAGCTTGACCCTCCTGC
The DNA here is from genome assembly GCA_964369265.1 of uncultured Oscillospiraceae bacterium. Lineage (GTDB taxonomy): Bacteria > Bacillota > Clostridia > Oscillospirales > Ruminococcaceae > DAMCAP01. The sequence goes on along the minus strand of CAYJEV010000108.1, from coordinate 1,086 downwards.
ATTTTTGTTTCTTGCAAGCAGAAGATATCTGCGTTTTCTTCTATAAAAAAGTCATTAAAGCCTTTTTGCAAACAAGCTCTAAAACCATTAACATTCCAAGATATTAGCTTTTTCATATTTTTATTTTCTCCTTCTAATTTCATTTATTTTGAGAACAGCAATTTGCGTTTTAGCATCGCTAATTTCTCCAGCCATAACCATATCAACAAGCTTTGTAAAAGGCATTTTAATTACACTAAGTATCTCACCATCATCCAAATTCTGCCCAACCTCAACTAAATTTTCAGCAAGATATAAATATATAATCTCAGAGATACAAGCTGGAGATGGATATAGCTTCCCTATTTCAGTTAAATTATCGCATCTATATCCTGTTTCCTCAATTAGCTCTCTCCTTGCACAGTCAATTGGATTTTCTCCATTATCAAGCTTTCCAGCCGGCAATTCTAACACATAGTCTTTAACCGCATAGCGATACTGCCTTACAAGAAATATATTATCCTCTTCATCAAAAGCAGCTATTGCAGAAGCGCCAGGATGCTCCATAAACTCTCTTTTTGAAGTTTTGCCATCCTCTAGTTCAACACTATCAACAATTAAATTTACAAACTTTCCTTCATATACTTTCAGTCCGTCAATTCTCTTTTCCATGTCTTTTCCTTTCAATTTCTTTTATCAAAATACTAGCGAATAACTAATAATAAATGCTTCTCGCTTATGTAGCTCCACTATGCCAAATGCTCATTTTATTCAGTCAATCTATCCCAATCAGCTCGTTAGGCTTTGGCTTTCTTGTATGCGGAATCATATTACGCTCACATGCTCCATATTCTAAAAAATTTTGCTGTGCTTGCACTAAACTGACGCCATTGCATGAACATTTTTCATTAATGTCATAGTAAGCCATAAAGTCATCTTCCCAAAAGCATACAGGACATATATCATAGTTTCCATTCGGCTTTTCGCTAAATGTGTAATATCCACAGCACGGGCATTTATATTTCATTTTCATATCTCCTTGTATATTGGTTATATAAATAATCTCCACTGCGTTCCAATTATTTAAGTGAAAAGGTAAAAGCGAAT
>CAYJEV010000107.1:0-5754 GCA_964369265.1 uncultured Oscillospiraceae bacterium | reverse complement strand
AGTATAATGAACAAAAAGCTTAGTAACAAAGGTTTTACACTAGTTGAATTAATAATTGTTGTGGCAATAATTGCTGTTTTGGCTGGAGTTTTAGCTCCTCAGTATCTTAGATATGTGGAGAGGGCTAGAGAGTCAAACGATCTTCAAGTTGCCACAATGATAGCAAGAGCTGCAACAGTGGCTATAGCTGATCCAACTAGTGACATATCAGCGAATCAATATATTGAGATTTTATGGATAACAGGCGAGGAATCAAGCGCTGAGGTGACAAGAGGCTCAATAATGGTTCGCCACAATGACGGATTTAGAGAATCAGCCTTTACAGGGGTTGTACAGCCTTCAAGAGGCCCTGATGGTTCATACACTGACAGCTCAAATTTAGAAGCCTTTGCTGAAAATATTTTTATGGTTCTTAGTAGCGAGGGAGGAAGAATAGCTGATAGACCAGGCTGGTTGCAGCTCGATTTCCAAGATGCAGAATCTAAAATGGCAAACGAATCAAACTTTGCTATACACATACACACAACAACTGGCGAAGTCGCTTTAGCTGGCGCTCCTGATTTTGATGTTGATCATAACCGCTGGATAGACATAGGTCTTGATGTCACTCCTTTCCCAGAAACGCCATAGAGATAAGGTAATGTGTAATTTTGTGGTGAATTAAAGCTGTGTATTAGAATGTGTATTTGAAGCAAACTGCAAGTCATTTAGACTGCTGTGTTAGTATCTCAATAGTTCTTAGCTTAAACTTAAGCGCCAGAAAGGGGATATAATATGGATATATATGAAATGGAGAAAAACGTTCAACCTAAAATTAAACTAAAAGATATTTTATCGGTTCTAACCCTAATTTTTGCTGCCTTAGTTGTGGCAATTCCTTCTCCTTTGTTGTTTACTATCTCGCAAAATTCGCCTTCACTAGAGCTTCTAAACTCTCTAATTATGTTTAGAGATGTTATAAGCAGTATATTAGAAGCTTTAGTCATAGCCCTTATTGCGTATTATACTTTTGATAGCATTTTAAAATACACAGCCTATTTAACTCTGTATTTGCTTGCTAACCAAATATGGGCAATGGTTATTAGCTTGATGTTTTGGGAAGGAACTCATTCTATTATCGGCAACATAATAGCGCTTAGAAACATTGGAGCAATTATTTTGATTGTTTCTGGATTTATAGCGCATACTCTAAAAAATAAAATTTTCTTTAAATCAAGAACAAGCTTTACTATCTTTTTGATAGTTTATGCTTTGCTGCTTATGTTTATAGCTGATTATCTCATTACAGTGCAGCCTGTTGCTTCCTCCACAAGGCGATTTTTAAATGAAGGTCTTGTGTTAACGCTTATCATGATGACTGCCTTGCATGCAAAAAACGCAGACAGATCTTTAATGAAGTTCACAAGCTCGCTGACAGCTTCATCGATAGTAACCTTCCTTGCTTTAATCTTCGATTTTCAGCTAAAAATAAGAGATTTATTTTACTTTCCTGTAGTAGGCTTGTTAGTCTTTCTTTTAATTTTATCTAAAAAAGATGGCAACAAAAAGCAACTCAGAGTAAATTCTGCTATATTAACTTTAACACTAATTATAACTTTTGCAGAGTTTAGTGGAGTCTGGTTCTTTTATATGTTTATAATAACTTTAGCAGTTAATGACATTCTCGCTACAAAAACTAATGTCGATGTTGACACAGATAAGATCATGCGAGAGATACATAACAAAGAGCAGGTAGCGAAAGTGAACGCGATTAGGATTGACTCTAAAATTAGATTTTGATATAATTGTCCATGTTCTGCGGTTGCCATTTATGGCGAGCAGAGCGGACTTCTAAATCGCCCCTGCGAGGGATATGATAATTGTTTTGCAATTATTATATTATATTATATTATATTATACTATATTTAAAAACGCCCTACAGTCAAAAGCTGTAAGGCGTTTTATAATTTAATTATTCAGCTACTCTAGACAAAAGCTCGCCTTCGCTTGCTATTATAGTTCCGCCCTCGTTTGTTGTGAAACGAAGATAGTTGTTATCGTCAATGTAGTAATCGCTAATCTCTTTATATTTATTAGTGTTGATGTTGTATAGGTAGTAGTGAGTTGGGTTGTGGTTCTCGTCGTCTAAAAGCAGGGCAACATTCACAAACATACCAAATTCGCCCTCATGCATAAAGCTTGAAACTTTTATGTTATTTGAGAAGTATTTTTGGAATATGTTATACACCTTCATGTTTGTGGAATATTCCATGCTATCGTTTATCATTAAGCTTATTGGTGTGTTTAAAGTTGCTAAGGTAGGGTTTATATATAGTCTAGCAGTGACTGCTGAACCAACAACTGTATCGGCGTATAGCAAATTATCGCCTAATAGCCTTAATGTTCCCTCGCTTATTGATAGCACATTAGTTAAATTAAAAGGCTCATTATCATCAGCTAGCTCTAAGCTCTCGACATCAAGCTTTGCTCTTGTGTTTAAAGGCAATCCTGCTGGCAATTTAAAATCTATCTCGCTATCTTCTAAATCTTCCTCTATTTCTGCGAATACTACCATTTCATTAACTGTTATAGTGAAGTTTCTAGAAATTGCTGGATCGCTATCAATTATAGTTGCAGTTATAATAAGCTCTCCAGATGAAGTCGCAGTAACTTTATTGTCGGCTATAACAGCTCCCTCAACTGCATTCTCTTCTGCTATGCTCCATTCTAGCTCATAGACAGTATCGTCTGCTTCCTCTTTTATTACAGGGGCAGATAAGGCTAATTCCTCGCCTACTATAACTGAATTTTCTGCAATCTCTCCAATGCTAGGCAAAGCATGACTAGCTAAAGAAATAAATGCCAAGCTTGATATTATTGTTAGTGTGGCGATTGCTAAAAAAGCTTTTTTTAATATGTATATCATTATTTTGACTCCTAATATCATGATTTTAGTGTCCATATATTATAGCTTACATTATGATACAAACTTTTAATCTATTTTTAAAATAGTATGAATAATCTTAGTGAGGATTTTTAGACTTGTGCGACATCAGCATCAAGGTTTGGATATTTCGACTGCACTATCTTATACATAACCCCTTGTGCAGATAGTGTCACAAGCCATGAAAGAGGATACACCCAGTAAATGCTCACTATTGTGCCAAAGATAGGAAAGACAGTGGCAACCCACAAAATCCTAAAAGCACACACACCACCAAGCGAAATTAAAGTAGGCGTTAAAGAAGCTCCCATTCCTCTAAGCTGGCCAACCACTACATCCATCAGCCCAAAAAGCACATAAAGCGCAGAAGTTATTCTAAGCTTATTTATGCCAATACTAACAACAGACATATCGCTGTTATATAGGGATAATAGAGGTGTGGCGAAGATGTTTAATGTCAGGCTTATGGATATGCTAACTATAGCGACAACAAGAAGCGAATGCCACAAGCCTTTTCTTGCCCTGTTATATTTCTCTGCGCCAATATTTTGTGCGGCAGCAGTTAAGGCAGCTTGGCTGATACTATTAACAGCAACATAAGCAAAGCCTTCAAGATTTGAGGCAGCGACATTTCCAGCAACCACAGTCGAGCCAAATGAGTTAATCGCAGACTGAACTGTTGCGTTTGACAAAGAGAATAAAGAGCCCTGAATGCCAGATGGCAATCCAATTCTTATTATATCATAAAGCTCTTTTTTATGGATTTTAAGTGACTTTAAATTAAGCTTTAGTATTTCGTCGCCCTTTAAAAAGCATTTAATAACAAGATAGGCTGATATAGCTTGGGAAATAATAGTTGCTAGCGCAACCCCAGCCACACTCATTCTTAACACTATAACAAAGAATAAGTTAAACAGCACATTTATAACCCCAGCAAAAGCAAGGAATTTTAGCGGTCTTTTTGTGTCGCCAACAGCCCTAAGCATGGCAGCACCAAAGTTATAGGTTAGGTTAAATGGCATTCCCAAAAAGAAGATACGCATATAAAGCGTGCTGCCATCAATAACATCATATGGCGTTTGCATAAGCTCAAGCAAAGGGCGAGCAGCAAAGATACCAAGCACTGTTATAAAAAGCGAAAGCATTAGGGATACTGAAATTGCAGTGTGTAGTGTACGGCTAATTCCTTCTTCGTCTTTTGCACCAAAGTTTTTTGACACACTAACACCAGCCCCAACAGACAGCCCCATAAAGCTGCCAATTAAGGTGTTGACAAGCGCACCAGATGCACCAACAGCCGAAAGCGCCTGAGGTCCTGCAAACTGCCCAACTATTATCATATCAGCAGCGTTATAAAATAGCTGAAGCATATTTGTTAATATCAAAGGAATTGCAAAGGTTATTATCTTGCGAAAGAGAGAGCCTGTTGTCATGTCTATCTGATTTTTTGATTTAGTCGACATATAATTCTCCATTTTTAAATATAGTTGATGTTTTAAACACCTATATCAGTATAAATCTTTTCTCTTTGGAATGCAATAAAAATATTAAGCTAACTAAAATAAATGGGGCAATAAGAAACCCCCATGCTTAGCACAGGGGAGTTCAAACTAATAATTAACACCATTCTCAAAATAATTTGGTTTTTCAATTGAATAAAAAATTGTAGTAACATCTGAAACTTTTTTAAGCTTATTAACCTCTTCCATAATAAGCTTAGCGACATTCCCCTTAACAGGCTCGCCTCTATCAAACCAGTTAACATGCGCTATAACTGTATCTTCAATCTCCTTGCCATCACAAAACAGCACCTCGCTTGCTAAAGCAAAAGTAAACCAATCAACAGGACAGCCTATCTCCTCTGACAATAATGGAGATAACTTCTTTGAAAGCTCCTTAACCTCTGTAACACTCATATTCTCAAATCTTAAATGCGGCATTTTTCGCCCTCCTTTATATTTTATATATTTGGTGATTTTTCTAAGCGGATATTGTAGGGGCAGGTTTCTGCAAACAAAAACACAAATGACATTGCAAAAATATATGTCTCCACAAACTAGCGACCAACAAAAGCTGGCTTACGCTGTTTTGGCTTAAACTAAACCCCAGTCATTTTGTCTGTATTTTTCGTGAAGGCAGTTGGGCGGCTAAGCAAAGTAGTATCGAAAAATACCAAAATGGAACAAACTTTATACCCCCACCCTCTCGTTGATTTTTGGTACTTTTGTTCAATGACAAAAGTACGAACACAACAAACTTAATGATACGCACGATGTGGAAATGACAAAACCAAACTTTATGCCATGTCAACGTTTCCATGGTAGGGGATGGCGCTCGACATCCCTTGAATTAGACATCATTAAACACGCAAAACCATATACAACCCCAACACCAAAATAACCTGTCAATCGTTCCTTGTGGTGGTTGGTTGTGCGACGTTGTGGCGAATTGCGTGCCGTTGTTGCGATTTCGTGCGACGGTGCGTCGAGCGCCGCACCCTACCATTTTTGGGACATCAATTTTTGGTATGTTGTTTATGGTCATGCAAAAATATCGAATGACATTGCAAATTGTAGCGGCGACTAGTAGTCGCCATTTAAGTTTTATGTAAAACAAATGGTTTTGTTGCCATCAAGGGTCCGCTTTGCTGCCTTGATGGGTGGGTACGGATAGTGCGCTCCTTTGTTTGGGGGCTAGTTAAGCTTTCACATGAACACACCTCAGCTTTGTACGAACTTAAAGCTTTTGTGCTTGTCTTGTTTTGTAGGTGAAAGCAGTTTAGTTTTTTAAAGAATTTCGCTCACTGCGGTGAGCGCCAAAGGGGCAGCCCT
>CAYJEV010000106.1:0-5761 GCA_964369265.1 uncultured Oscillospiraceae bacterium | reverse complement strand
TTTTAAAAAAGCTATAATAAGTTAGATAAACACCAATTTAAACTATAATAAACGAGGGAATATTAATGATAAAGAAAGTTATAGCAATAGCAGTCAGCCTTTGTCTATCTGCTTGCAATCTCCCAACAATTGCGCCAAGTAGATACGAAGCCACCTTCTATGAGCTTTTTGATACAGTGACAACAATTGTCGGATACGCAGACACAGAAAAAGACTTTAACCAAGATATCGCAGCCTTCTATGACAAATTAAGCAACTATCACCAGCTCTACGATATATACAACGACTACCCAAACGTCACAAATCTCAAAACACTAAACGACACTGCTAGCATATCTCCAGTGAGAGTAGACTCTGAAATAATAGCAATGCTGAATGTCTATATAGATAACTATGAGATGATAAAGGGCGCTGCTTCGCCTAGTATGGGGGCTGTGCTTAGCTTGTGGCATGAGGCAAGAGAAGGGGGAACATCCCTGCCGAATGGCGAGTTGTTAGAACAGGCTAAAATGCACACAGACATAAACAGCCTTGTAATTGATGAGCAGAGTAGCACAGTATATTTTAGTGACCCACTATTAAAGCTAGATGTTGGTGCTGTCGCCAAAGGCTATGCCTTAGAGCAGTCAGCAAAGCTACTGCCAGAAGGATATCTTGTTAGTGTTGGCGGAAATATAATTGCAACTGGGAGAAAGCCATTATCCCAAGATAATGAATGGATATTAGGGCTTCAAAACCCATATGACGGCTCAGACAACTTCCTTCACAAGCTAAAAATCACTGATGAAGCGATAGTTACTAGTGGCGATTATCAGCGATATTATGAGGTTGATGGAATAAAATATCATCACATTATAGATCCTGCAACCTCCTATCCAGCAGATGATTTCCATGCAGTAACTGTTATAGCAAGTTCTTCTGCTATGGCTGATTTGCTTTCAACTGCTTTGTTTGTTCTACCACTAGAAGAGGGGAGAGCAATAGTAGAGGGATTAGATGATGTTGAGGCTGTTTGGACAATAAAAGAGGAAGAATCTGTGTATAGCTCCAATTTTTTCCAATATATATCAGAATAAAACAACAGAAGAAAATATTTTGTTCATATTTTTCACTAAAACTCTTTACAAAATTGCAGAATTATGCTAGTATAAGTGTTATATAGTAACTAATTTATAGACTGAGGGGACAGAATGTTAAATAAAAGTAAAATAATTACATCTTATATAATAGTTTTTGCAATGATTTTTAGCAATATAGTTATACCAACAACTAATTTGCCTATATTTAGCCCATCTTTAGTGCAAGCCTTGGAGAACAGCAAGGAAGTAGCTAGTATGGATGCTATATCGTATTTTGAAGGAGATATTAAGCCTTATAGCGCAACTAGTAGTGGTAGCTTCACTATCAATTATTATGATTATGATGGCGATGATGAATTTGAAGACCTAACACCAGATAGTTATGAAAGCGATACTGGCGCAATTTTGCCAGATGCAAATACTATGAATGATTATAAGCAAGACGATGAGCTTGTGTTTGCAGGTTGGTCAGAAACAATGCCGGCAGTAATTGGAGCTAGTGTTACTCCTATCTACTCAATACCAAAAGGCGAAACAGGGGGAAAAACCTTCTATGCAAACTGGGAATTCTCTCCTGGAATGAACCGAATTACTTACTATGCCGAAGATGGAATAACTGAAATAGAGAACATTTTTCCAAATCAATATGCTTCAACGGCTATTACCTCATTGCCATCTATTTCGACAATGAATAGCCCACCTTTCAACAAGCCTGGTTATACATTTTTAGGATGGACAAGCACTAATGATGATAGCGACAATTCTTATCAAACTGCAATAGAAACTAATGATACTGGGGATAAAACCTTTTATGCAAATTGGAAGAAAGATCAACAGCAATGGTCTAGCCTTATATTTAAAGCTGGCGAAGGTGTGAAACTAGAACTTAGTGGTATCAGTTCAGACAAAGGTTTTACATTAGAAGCGTTAAAAGGAGATTTGTGGGAAGAAGTTACTATCCCGACCATTAATTACATTGATTCTACATATGAAAATAAAGGTTGGGATGTTTCTATTCCAACAGGCGAAATAACAGAAAGTACATATACCTTTGTTGCAAGCGCTACTAAAATATCAACTGGTGGCGAAGGCGGAGATGGCAACACAGGTGAGGGCGGCGACGGCAACACAGGTGAAGGTGGCGACGGCAACACAGGCGAAGGCGGCGACGGCAACACAGGCGAAGGTGGCGACGGCAACACTGGCGAAGGTGGCGACGGCAACACAGGTGAAGGTGGCGACGGCAACACAGGTGAAGACGGCGATGATAACACAGGCGACAGTGATGATGACAACCCCCCTCCACCTCCTGAAGAACAGACTTCTTCATCAATTCCTGAATCTTCATCAGTTCCGACTACTCCACTTCCTCCAATTACAACAGTAACTCCGCCAGCATCTAGCGGAAGTTCAGAAACTGCACCAGAGGCTTCCTCAACACCAGAGGTATCACAACCAGACTCTTCAGATGTTGAAGATCCATCTGACGATACAGATGATTCAGACGATACAGAAGACACAAAGCCTGAGCCAACAATAGAGGGTGAAGGACAAGATAAAAAAGAAGATCCAACTATTGAGATTACCACAGAAGGCGGAATTGACATTGATACTAAGCGACCAAATGAAAATCCAAGCGATGTTCAAGTTAATGGTAACTCATTAGCAAACACTGATTACTCTGTAGATGCAGGAATTGTGTCTATTGCTCCAAAAACTATTGCAAGTTTTGGCGACGGAGAGAATGAAGTTATTGTTTTATATCCAGATGGTATTATTAATAATGTTGTTATTGTTGATAATGGAGTTCCGTTATCGGCGTATGTCATATTAGGATTATGGAGCTTATTTGATGTTATAATGACAGTCTTTAGCATTTTATTTGCAGTGCATCTATTTGTTAGAAAGCGCAAATATGAAGCTAATAAAGAGATGGTCACAGAAAAAGAAAAGGCTGACTACAATAAAAAGAAAAAGCTCACTCGTATAGGTGGGGTTATGCTTTCTGTTGTTTCAGTAGCTTTGCTTTTCTTAACTCAAGATTTTACTAGAGCTATGAATATCTTTGATGACTATAGCTTATGGTTTGCTATCATATCTGTATTAGGTGCTGCTTTAATCTTTTTTATGAATAAAGAAGAAGAAACACTGGCATATCATATTGATTAGAAATTTTAAAACTTTATAACTACTAAAGGCTTGATATCTGTTTTATGGATATCAAGCCTTTAAATTTATACAAAACTTCATTATATTGGTAAAAAACTAAAAATAAATCTTATTATTTCGATATAGTTTAGAAATAGTTTATTATTTTTAAAATAATACTATTGACAAAACAATACTATTCGTGCAATAATATAGTTGTAGCAATGATATGTGAAACGGAGGTGCAAAATGCTATATACAGTATCGGGGAAATTATTAGATGCATGTGTGTTAGGCGTTATAAACAATGGAGATACCTATGGATATGATTTAACGCAAAACTTAGGGCAGGTGATAACAGTGTCTGAATCGGCTTTATATCCTGTGCTTAGGAGGTTGCTCAGCGAGGGGCTTCTAACTTCATATAATGTACCGCATGATGGAAGAAATCGAAAATACTATCAAATAACAGAGCTTGGAAGGGCGCAGATAGAGGGTTATCAAGATGAATGGATTCTTTATCGAAGCAAGATTGAAAGCCTTATGATGAGAGGAGCGAACAATGAATAAGATTGAATTTTTGGAGAGTCTTAGAAGTGGAATACGAGTGTTACCACAACAAGAAATAGAAGATGTTGTTGCTTATTATGATGAATATATAAGCGATTATGGCGACGAAGAGGAAGCTATAAAAAAGCTTCAACACCCACGAATTATAGCTAGCAAGCTGCTTGCTGAATTCAATATTAAAGAAACTAATGAAAATAAAAGCACTGGGGCGAAGTCTAAAACGAACGTAACGCTGCTAGCAATGTTAATTGCTTTACTATCTGCGCCAATTGCTGTTCCAATGGCTATTGTAATTTTTGCTTTATTATTTGCAGCAGTGGTGACAGTTGGAGCTTTGATATTTGCTTTAGTAACAGCAGGTTTTGCAGTGTTGTCTGCTGGGGTGATGTCAATTCCATATCTATTTGTTACTAGCCCATTGAATGCGCTGATGATAATAGGATTTATTTTGTTTTCAGTTGGTGCATTTGGTTTAATAGCAAGTGTTGGATATAAAGTTATAGTAAGTGTTGTAAACTGGGTTAAGATGAGCATATCGAAGATGATTGAGAGGAGATATTCAAATGACAAATAAAATTATGAAAACATCTGCTATATTAGCAGCAACAGGACTTTTAATAATGGGAGGAACTTTTCTAATGGGAGCGTCAGCTCCTTGGGAGGTTGCTAGAGGTAAGGTTACTAAATATGACATTGCAGAAACTTTATCTAGCATTGATATAGATATTGAGGATGTGCCTGCTGAAGTTGAGATAGTAGTTGGAGATGAGTTTAGCATATCCCATGATGGCGATATAGTTCACGAGGTTGTAAATGGCAAATCATTTGTAACTGAGCATGAGAGAAACAGCTTCATTATAAATAAACTAAGGTTCTTTAATTTATATGGCAATGAAGCGAGCGATATTATTATAACCATACCATCAAACACAAATCTTGATTTAATAGAAACAAATATTGAGCTTTCTAATGTGACTATTGATGGCATAACAGCAACAAAAATGGATCTTGAAAGCAAATTAGGTGCGATTGAGCTAAATAATTTTAACGCTAACATATTAGAGATTGAAACAGAATTAGGCACTGTTGAAGCAGATGGAAATGTAAGCTCATCAACAGATGTTAGTAGCGAGATGGGATCTGTTTACTTAGAGGGCAGCTATAAAGGCGAGATGTTTGTTGAGTGCGAAATTGGCGCGTTTGAGGCTAGCATTGATGGCAGCAGAGAAGATTATTATGTAATGACAGAAAATGGATTAGGTACGATATCTATTGAAGGTGGCAACGGAGGAGACAGCTCTGCTCCAAACAAAATTAGCGCAAAAACAAATTTAGGAACAATTGATATTGACTTTAATAAATAATAGATATTATTTAAGTGAAGAGGTAAAAGTGAATAGTGAAGAGTGAGGGTGTCGCTTTGCGATATTTAAAATGACTTGCAGTCGGCTTGAAACCTTGATATAGCATACAATTTTCAATCCATCACGAAGTGATACATTAACTTTTCACTTTTCATTCTTCACTTTTCACTAAATCTAATATAAATAATCTCCACGTTGCTCCGATTATTTATATTCCTCGCAGGGGCGATTTTGAAAGTCGTGGGCAACGGAGTGCCCACATGACCAATTTATATTAGATTTCTTCTAAATCTAATATAAATAAAAAACATCGCCGAGAAATTTGGCGATGTTTTTTTATCGTATTGTCGTATTGTAGCGGCGACTATTAGTCGCCATTTTAGTTTTTCGCTAATCCTCTGGTTTTCTTGCCATCAAGGGTCCGCTTTGCTGCCTTGATGGGTGGGGACGGCAAGTGCGTTCCTCTGTTTATTGGCTTGGTGAAGCTTTCACCCTGTCGTCACCCCAGTTTTTGTGTGAGCTTGAAGCGTTTTTGCCTGTCTTATTTTTTAATGTGAAAGCTGTTAGGTTCTCTATGTATAAACCAAACTTAAGGTCGTT
>CAYJEV010000105.1:0-5786 GCA_964369265.1 uncultured Oscillospiraceae bacterium | reverse complement strand
CTTACGTTGTTTCGGCTACAACTAAAGTAAATTCATTTTGTCTGTATTTTTCGTGTAGGCAGTTAGGCGACTAACCAAAGTAGTATCGAAAAATACCAGACTACCTGCCCCCACCCTCTCGTTGATTTTTGGTACTTTTGTTCAATGACAAAAGTACGAACACAACTAACTAGATGATAATAATGATGTGGAAATGACAACATAAAACCTTATGACCTGTCAATCGTTCCTTGTTATGGTTGATTGTGCGGCGTTGTGGGGAATTTCGTGCCGTTATGGCGATTTTTGTGCAGCGGTGCGTCGAGCGCCGCACCCTACCATTGTAGGACATCAATTGTTGATGGGTTGTTTATGGGCATACAAAACCTCAAATGACATTGCAAATTGTAGCGGCGACTAGTAGTCGCCATTTTAGTTTTGTGATATCATCTGGTCTTCTTGCCATCAAGGCTCCGCTCCGCTTACTTGATGGGTGGGTTAGGATAGTACGCTCCCTTGTTTAGGGGCTAGTTAAGCTTTCACATGAATACACCCCAGCTTTGGTTGTGAATGGTGCGTTTTGGTGCTTGTCTTATTTTTAATGTGAAAGCTGTTTAGTTTTTTTAAGTGTTTCGCTCACTGCGGTGAGCGCCAAAGGGGCAGCCCTTTGATGCTGAAATTTTTTGAAAAAAATTTAGCAAAACTTTATGTAAGCCTAGCGGAACACTGCAAGTTTACTGCGAAACTCCTTAGTCATTCACCTTTAGTCATTAGTCCAAGAAATAAAATCCCGCTGCTGCAATCGCTGCAATAGCCGCCGTTTCGCAACGAAGTATAAGCTTGCCTAATGTCACTACCTCTGCACCAGCAATCTTTAATGCCTCAACTTCTTTTTCAGAAAATCCGCCCTCGCTGCCAATGATTATATTAAGAGCCCCTTCTGCCTTCGCTCTCTCAAGCACAGCCTTATAAGGTAAACTCGCCTTTTCATATAAAAAAGCTGTTGGTGCGTTTTGAACAAGCTCTGCAAGCTCTTTAAAAGTTATTATCCCAACCACAGGCACAAGCTTCCCTCTTCCGCATTGCTTTGCAGCCTCAAGGGCAATTTTGTTATACCTAATAAGCTTTTTGTCGAAGTCCTTTTGAGTTGGTCGGCTAACGCAAAACTCCGAAAGAAAAAATACTATCTTGCTTACCCCAAGCTCCACAGCCTTTTGAATTATAAGCTCCGCCTTATCTCCCTTTGGCATTGCCTGAAATAAGGTAATGCCGACTTTCGGCTCGTTTTCATCCTCGAATATCTCCTCAATTTCAAGCATAACAGAAGATTTTCCAATCTCTTTTATTTCACCAACAGCTCTAAGCCCGTTTCCATCGCTCAAATTTAGCTTATCTCCACATTTGCTTCGTTGAGCTTTGCTGATATGTAAGGCATCTTCTCCCTCAATAACTGTTATCTTCTCAAGCTTATCCACAAAAAAAGTTGACATAATGCCTCCTATTTACCAACACAAAACTTCTCAAAAATGCTCTTAATAACTTCCTCAGAAGCATTCTTCCCAACAATCTCCCATAAAGCCTCTAATATTTCATCAACCTTAATTCCAAGTATGTCATAAGGCATAGCCTGTTCTGCAAGCGTTTCTAGCTCTTTTGTGCCAGTGTATGCAGTGTTAATTAGAGAAAACTCTCTCTGGTTTGCAATTAACATATCATCTCCTGATGAAGATAGTGCTAGGCTGGTTAACAGCTCTTTTATGCTTATTAAGCCCTCACCAGTCGCACCATCAAGAAAAGCAGTATCTCTGCCAGAGGATAAGGCTGTAACCTCGCTTTTGGTGTCGTTATTAACGCCTAAATCAGTCTTAGATAGTATAACAATGTATTTTCTATCCTTTAATAGTGCAAAAAACTCTCTGTCCTCATCTTCTAATGGCTTATTCACATCCACCACCAACAAAGCAATTTCAGCCTTTTCAAGCTCTCTATACGCCCTCTCAACGCCAATAGTCTCAACAGGGTCGCTTGTCTTTCTAATCCCAGCAGTGTCTAAAAGCCTAATTGATAAGTTACCTAGTGAGATTACATTCTCCACAACATCTCTAGTTGTGCCAGCATAATGAGTTACAATGCTTCTCTCTTCGCCTGAAAGCAGGTTCATAAGAGTCGACTTTCCTGCATTTGGTCTGCCAACAATAGCTACATTAACCCCTTGCATTATCTTTTTTGCATCGTTATATCCATCAAGCAGAGCCTTTAGGTTTGGAATTAAGCTTTTTGTAACAGCAATTACCTCTTCATATGGTATTGCCATATCGTCATCGTCTGGATAATCAAGCCACACAGCCAGCTTCGCTGAAACAGTTGTCAGCTCCTCGCATATGCTATCAATACGATTTGTCAGCTCTCCTTCTCTTCGCCTTTTTGCTAGCCTTAGTGAGGCTTCGCCATTGGCTGAAATAAGCTCTGAAACAGCGTCTGCCTTTGTTAAGTCCATCTTGCCATTAAGAAAAGCTCTCTTTGTGAACTCGCCAGCTCCTGCTGGCATAGCGCCGCTAGAGATTAAAGCCTTCAAAACCATTGAGGCAATTATAGGGTTGCCATGGCAGGTTATCTCAACCATGTCTTCGCCAGTATAGCTTTTTGGCGAACGAAACACTGTCGCCACTCCCTCGTCAATAACTTCGCCCTCAAAGCATATCTCGCCAAAAGATGCTGTATATCCTTTTAATGTTGAGAGCTTCTTTTTTGAATATGCGCTGAAAACCTTATCAGCAATTGAAATGGCCTCCTTGCCGGTTAGGCGAACAATGCCTATAGCTCCAATAGCTGGAGCAGTTGAAATAGCAGCAACAGTTGACATAGTTTTATTTCCTTTCTAAAGCGAAAGGGTTAGGGTGCCCGATATAATCCGAACCAGCCCATAATAAGCATATTTTACTCTTAAACATCGTTATCCTCATCAGAATACGCAAGTATTCTATCTTCGTCTGCCTTGTTTAAAGGTAAAATCTGATTATTCTGGGTCGAAGATTTATAAATCAGATAGTAGGTTTTATAAGAAGGCAAAGGCTTGCAGTAATGCTGTCGCATTACAAAAGGCTTTAACACACTTATAGAGCCTAATATCTGTTTTATAAACTGATTCGGATTATATCGAGCACCCTAATCGATATAATCGAAAAACCCCTTAATTTTATATATTTTATCTTGCAGCCAGATAAATTGGACGCTCCTCATTATTAAATACCCTATAATTATTCTTGCCGTCTTTCTTAACGCCATAGAGCGCAATGTCGGCATTTTCATATAAGGTGTTGAAATCAGTCCCAGACTGATGATAAATTGATATACCAATGCTTGCACTAACTGTTATTGAATGGTCATTTTGAGTGTAGGTTCTTTCTAGCCTTTGGCACATAGTCCTAGCCTTTTGCTGAACTATATCCACATTCTTAAAGTCCTTCATAAACACAAAAAACTCATCTCCGCCAATTCTGCCAACAATATCGTTAGTACGGAACATATCCGTTAGTGTGTTTGCAACATCAACAAGCACATCATCGCCATATCGATGGCCAAAGCTATCATTTATCTCTTTAAATCTATCAAGGTCAATTAGCATTAACGCACCTGTGTTTTTTAGTGGGTTAGCATTGCTTAAAAAGCTCTTTATGAGCGATTCTGTTTTTGCTTTGTTGTATATATTAGTAAGCTGGTCGTAGTCAGCCTTTGAAGAAAGCTCTTTGATTTGATTTTGGTGGTTAGTTATGTCTGTGAGCTTGCCAACAACCCTCAAAGGAGTTGAGTTTTCATCTCTAAGCACAGAAAAGTTGACTAAAAACCAAAGCGTTTCTCCATCAGGGCTAGTTAATGGAAGCTGTTCCTCAAAGTTAGATGTGGTGCTATTCATAAGCTTAACGCTTAAAAATTCATTAACGCCCTTGGATATTATCCCTAAATCCTCGAGAATATAAGGGAAGTTATCGAGAAGAATTGGAAGCTCTAGCCTATCGGCAAGGCTTTTGGAAAGCCTTAGTTGTTCAGTTGATAAGTTTAAATCAAAGAAAGAGCTGTTTGTCATTGAGGCAATCAAGGAGTTAAAATCCCTCTCCTGCTCTAGCTCATTTAATGTATCAATATGGCTTGTAATATCGGTTAACACAAAGCATATGTCTTCGCTTCCGTTGCCGTCTGCCATTAACATTCCAGAAAACTGGATAACCTTATGACCTAGATATTTATTCGCTATCCTTGAGCTAACGCTAAAAGCGCTAGTTGAGGAAGTTGTCATTCTAAAAGATAGCATATCGAATGTTTTTTGAGCATCTTCTGGATGCAACATAGCCATAAGCTTGTTTGAAAAACGCTCCCTTAAATCTTCCCTTGTATAGCCAACTAAATCAAAAAAGCCATGATTAGCTTGCGAAATTGTAAAACTTTCATCATTCTTAACTAGCAAAATCCCATTAGGCAAATACGAATTTATAAACCCAGGATTGCTTATCTCTTCCACCAACGATATATTAGAACTAATCTCAACGCACCCCCTCTTTTTTTCGCTCTTTTTCTTTCGCCGCTTCAGCCTTAAAATAGAAAAAGACAAAACAACGTACATAGATATTATACGTCATTTTGCCAATTAAAGTCAAGAAGCTATAAATAAATTGTTTAGAATCTGCCTTGTGATTGTGAAAAAACCAAATGACATCGCAAATTGTAGTGGCGACTATTAGTCGCCATTTTAAATTCGTGCGACATCCCTTGAACTAGACATCACCCTACGCATAAAATCCTATACAACAAAAAAACAAAATAACCTGTCAATCGTGTGTTGTGGCTGTTTTGTGTGCGACGGTGCGTCGAGCGCCGCACCCTACCATTTTTGGGTCATCAATTTTTGGTGTATTGTTTATGGTCATGCAAAACCATAAATGACACCACAATACCATATATTCACACAAATTAGCGACCCACCCAAAGCTGGCTGACGCTATTTCGGTTTTAACCACACCCCAGTCATTTTGTCTGTATTTTTTGTTTTTTAATCTCGTTATTCTTTTTGTTTAAACATAAAATTTGTTCACGATGGCAATTGTAGTTTAAGGATATAGAACGTAGAGCGTTATTTTAAGTTTCGTGCAAACGGAATATCGAAAAATACTAAAATGCACCAAACTCTATTCCCTCACCAAACAGCGACCCACCCAAAGCTGGCTTACGTTCTTTCGGTTTCCACCAAAGTAAATTCATTTTGTTTGTATTTTTCGTGAAGGCAGTTGGGCGGCTAACCAAAGTAGTATCGAAAAATACCAAAATGCACCAAACTACCTGTCCCCACCCTCTCGTTGATTTTTGGTACTTTTGTTCAATGACAAAAGTACGAATGTCGCCAACTTAATGATAATAATGATGAGGAAATGACAAAACAAAAATATAAGTCCTATCAATCGTTCCTTGTGGCAAATTCGTGCGACGGTGCGTCGAGCGCCGCATCCTACCATTTTTGGGTCATCAATTTTTGGTGTATTGTTTATGGTCATACAAAACATCAAATGACATTGCAAATTGTAGCGGCGACTATCAGTCGCCATTTTAGTTTTTCGATAATCTTATAGTTTTCTTGCCATCAAGGGTCCGCTTTGCTGCCTTGATGGGTGGGTACGGAAAATACGTTCCTTTGTTTGAGGTTTGGTTAAGCTTTCACCCTGTCCTCATTCCAACTTTTGTTATGAATGACTAGTTTTGCTCTTGTCTTGTTTTTTGATGTGAAAGCTGTTTAGTTTTTTTAAGTGTTTCGCTCACTG
>CAYJEV010000104.1:0-5826 GCA_964369265.1 uncultured Oscillospiraceae bacterium | reverse complement strand
AATCAGATAGTTTTCTTGCCATCAAGGGTCCGCTTTGCTGCCTTGATGGGTGGGTGCTTATAGTGCGTTCCTCTGTTTGGGGTTTTTGTGAAGCTTTCACCTTGTCGTCATTCCAGCTCTTATTATGAATGGCTAGTTTTAGTGCTTGTCTTGTTTTTAATGTGAAAGCTGTTTAGCTTTTTTAAGTGTTTCGCTTTCTGCGGAAAGCGCCAAAGGGGCAGCCCTTTGATGCTGAAATTTTTTGAAAAAAATTTAGCAAAACTTTTAATAAGCCTGACGGAACACTAAAAGTTTACTGCGAAATCCATTAGTCATTCACCATTAGTCATTAGCCTAAAAAAAGCACCACCTTTCGGCAGTGCTTAAAATTAAAATAAATATTGATGCTTAAGCTCTTTTGGTTTAAAGTTAATCTGCTTGAATATAAACTGCATTAAAGGACCGTTGCAAAATGCTGTGATAACTGTACCAACACCATATTGCGCTCCTAAAAGTACAGCAATAACAAACACAGTTCCCTCTATTGCTATTCTACACTTCCCTAAAGGTTGTCCTGAAACACGCATCGAAAACAGCATTAAACCATCCCTAGGACCTGCCCCAAAGCCAGCCCCTAAATACATACAAGTTCCAAATGCATTAATGATCATTCCAACAAATATCATTATTACTCCAACAAAAAAGTTGTCAGCTTCAGGAATTAGATTAAAGTTTTCAATTAAATCCATAAACGTTCCAACACTAACCATATTAAGCACAGTTCCAAGACCTATCTTCTCTTTTGCAAGATAAGATATTGTAACTATAATAACGGAAATAGAAATGTTCGCCTGACCAAAGCTTATAGGAAGATGCCTTATAATGCCGTCATTCAAAGTGTTCCATGCAGACATTCCAAGATTTCCATTCTTAACTACCATAAGCCCAAAAGCAAAAACGAATAAACCAAAAATTAATCTCACTAAACGAAAAAGGGTATTATTACTAGACACAAGATTTCCTCCAAAAATTAAATAAAACTACTAAGCACACAAGCCTTAGTTAAAGAGCCAATGAAGTTATCTTGTTCGTCTAACACTGCGAGAGGCAAAGGACTGCTAACAACTAATGGTATGAGTTCTCTTATTAAAGTGGTGTGTAAAGTGTGGTGCGAGGCGATGAGCATCTCTTTTGTTATTATGCTCTCCTCGCTAAATTTTTCTGTGTTGCCAATATCTCTAGGCAACGCTCCAAGATACTTTCCGTTATCATCAACAACAGAAATCCCAAGCAAACTAAACTCTTGTATTTTGCTTGCTGCAACACTAAGCTTCTCTCCAATTTTAACATGCATATCAGAGCTTAGCATAATGTTTTTTGCTGTCAGCACCCTGCTATGATCAGCATCTTTTATAAATTCACGAACATAGTCGTTAATTGGATTTGCTATCATATTTTCAGGTGTATCAAGCTGAACTAATCTGCCATCAAGCATTATCGCAACCCTATCGCCAAGCTTAAAAGCTTCGTTTATGTCATGAGTTATAAACACAACTGTCTTTTTAAGCTTGCGCTGAATTGAAATAAGCTCCATCTGCATATCATTTCTAACTAAAGGGTCAAGCGCTGAAAAAGGCTCATCCATCAAAAGGACTTTAGGATCATTTGCAAGCGCCCTCGCTATGCCAACCCTCTGCTTCATTCCCCCAGAAAGAGAACGAATGCTGCTATGCTCTAGCCCATCTAGACCAACCATAGCTGTCATTTCTTTTGCTTTAAGCTCCCTTTCTTTCTTTGAAACTCCCTTAACCTCCAAGCCGTAGGCTATGTTTGAAAGGACAGAACGATGATCCATCAAGCCAAAATGCTGAAACACCATCGCAACCTCGCTTCTCCTAAATTCATTAAGAGCCTTTTTCTGAAGGCTGATAACTGACATTCCACCAACTAACACTTCGCCATCTGTTGGCTTGTTAAGACCATTTAGGCATCGGATGAGTGTTGATTTGCCAGAGCCGGAAAGCCCAATGATAACAAATATCTCTCCCTCATTTATATCAAACGATACATCAAACAGGGCAGCAGTTGTACCTGTTTGATCCAGCACTTCCTTTTTTGAAGAGCCAGTTTTAAGCATTTCTGTTGCAGATATATAGTTAGAGCCATAGAGCTTTGATAGGTTTTTTACTCTTATAATTTCAGACATGCTCTACCTCCTGTTTGTTGGTGGGCGTTTAAGCGTTTCGAGCTGAGTGTTACCAACACCCTGTGTTAGCCTATCTAAGGTTATTGCAATAAACACAATAGCAAGGCCTGGAAGAAGGGCAGCTCCTATTTCAACTCTATTAACAGCTATAAGTATTGACATTCCAAGCCCCTCTGCTCCAATAATTGCACAAGTTACAACCATTGACATAGCCATCATTATCGTTTGGTTGACACCAGCCATTATGGTTGGCAGTGCTTGAGGGATTTGAACCTTCATTAGTGTTTGCATGGTGGTTGATCCAAAGGCTGTTGCCGCCTCCACAACTTCTTTGTCCACATGCACTATTCCATGACTTGTCAGCCTAATCATCGGCACTATAGCATACACTGTCGTTGCGATTAGCGCTGGAGTTTTGCCAATACCAAAAAGCATAACTGCTGGTATTAGGTAAACAAAGCTTGGCATGGTTTGCATAAGGTCAAGAAGAGGGCGAAGTATTTTATCAATAGTCGCATTAAGCGATAAGAGTATTCCCAAAGGAAACCCTAAAATTAAGGCAAGGCACACAGAAGCGATAATAATGCTAAGTGTTTGAAGCATTTGCTCCCATAATCCGCACATGCCTATAAAAAACAGCATTGCGCCAAACAAAGCAGAGTTGCTAATCTTCTTTGTTGTATAATAACCTAAAGCCATGACAATTGCTATTAATATAAACCATGGTATTAGCTCTAAAACATCGTTTATTCCATCAATTGTATGAACAATACCATCTTTTATTACATCAAGCAGAGCATCGTATTCATTACTAAAATTCTTAACAGCATCGTCTATACCAGAGCCGAGCTCAAACTGGAACTGCTCTGGAAAAGCCGATAGTAAATTCATCTTCAAAAGGACTATCCTCCTATCTTATGCGAAAAGCAATTAAGCTATAGCTGCTCTAACTTTTTCTGTCTGCTCTGGTGTTAGCCATTCATCTAATAGCTCAGGATATGCTTCTGTTAGCATCCATATAGCAGTTTCTTCATGAGTTGCATCGTTCTCGCTTAAATAGGCAAGTGCTTCGTTGACTTTATCTGCGCCAGTTCGGTATTTTGAGAAGAACTCAGTTATCTCTGGGTTAGCCTCAGAAAATTCTTTGTTCATAACATTCTTTAGTTCTTGAGATGGAATTTCGCTTCCTCCCTCGGCATATAGCTCTGGAGTGTATGGTTGGTCGCCTAGCATTACCATGTCTAGCTGCCCAAGCACCCATGTTGGTTGATAACAATATCCAACCCAGCCCTCGCCTTTATTGTAAGCAGAAACCATTGAAGCGAAAAGCGTTCCCTCGCTTCCAAGCCTTCTGTAAACATACATCTCATCTAAACCATAGTATAGATATTTTTTGTGCATAACCTCGTCAATCATCCAGCCTGGCAGTGCACCGTATATCATTCCCATGCTCTCATCTTCTTCATCTGGGAAAAGCTCTGGATAGTTGGCTAAGTCAGCGACTGTTTTTAAATCAGGAGCCATTGCCTCAATGCCTCTCTCGGCATCTCCTTCTATAACATATCGAGGAACAAAGAAGCCCTGCTTGTTATCAGGAACAACAGTACCAACTTCAACTATATCTCCTCTTGCAATGTCGTCTTGATATGATACAACAGAATCTGTCCAGCTTTCTATATCAACGCTAACATCGCCATCTAAAAGCGCTTGCCAGTTCATAGTTGAAGAGGCAGTCGATACTTCAAACTCATATCCCTCAAAGGCATTCTCTATAACAAGACCTGCTATTTCATTATGCAGCTTTTGGCTGTCCCAGCCATTATCTGAAGCCACAACTGTTACTGTTTCTGCTGTTTCTGCGCTGCCACAACCAACTATCATCATTCCTACTAATAATGTACTTAAAATCGTTTTCCAATTATTTTTCATAAATTTACCTCACTTTTCCAAAATTGTTATTTAATTCTTCCAGTGCATAACTATATTCATTATAACAAAGATTAAGTCCTTTTTCTATAGCAAAGAATAGAGTTTTACTGTTTCTTTACAATTATTTTTATCCTCCTCTAACAACATAGTCAATATTTAGATAGCGTTATAGGAATAACTTACAAAATTATACAAATACTAAAATAATCATTGACAATTACTAAACAAAGGAATATAATAAACGTGTGTAAGATAGTTAAATCTTTAACACACTAATAATGACTTAATTTTTGGAGGTAATGAATATGGGCAGATTTACAATTCCTAGAGATACTTATTTTGGAAGCGGGACATTAGACGAGCTAAAAAACCTAAAAGGTAAAAAGGCAATTGTAGTTGTTGGTGGCGGATCAATGAAGAGATTTGGTTTTCTTGATCGCACAGTAAATAATCTTAAAGAAGCTGGAATGGAAGTTGAGCTTTTTGAAAATGTTGAGCCAGACCCATCTGTTGAAACAGTAATGAAGGGCGCTGCTGCAATGACTAAATTCCAACCAGACTGGATTGTGTCTATTGGTGGTGGATCTCCAATTGATGCTGCTAAGGCTATGTGGGCATTTTATGAATATCCAGAAACAACTTTTGAGCAACTAACAGTTCCTTTCTCTTTCCCAGAGCTAAGAACTAAGGCTAAATTTGTTGCTATTCCATCAACTTCTGGTACTGCGACAGAGGTAACAGCTTTCTCTGTTATAACAGACTATGAAAAGGGCGTTAAGTATCCTCTAGCAGATTATAATATAACACCAGACATCGCTATTGTTGACCCTGACATCGCTGAAACAATGCCAGCTCAACTTGTTGCACACACAGGAATGGACGCTATAACTCATGCTATAGAAGCTTATGTTTCAACAGCTGCCAACGACTTCACAGATGGTCTTGCTATTAAGGCTATCCAAATGGTTGTTGCTAACCTACACAACTCATTTAAAGGCGATAAAGTTGCTAAGGAAAAGATGCACTACGCTCAGTGTTTAGCTGGTATGGCTTTTTCAAATGCAATACTTGGTATAGTTCACTCAATGGCGCATAAGACAGGAGCTGTTTTCTCAACTGGACACATTCCTCATGGATGTGCAAACGCTATCTATCTTCCTTTCTCCATCCACTACAACAAAAAGGATGAAAGAGCAGCGAAGAGATATGTTGAGATTGCGAATGCGATTGGTATTTTTGGCAAGGACGATGCTGAAACTATAAATCTATTATGCAGCAAGATTGACTATATGAACACACAACTTGAAATTCCACACACTTTAAAAGAGTTTGGAATTAATGAGGCTGAATTCTTAGAGAAGCTTCCAACTTTTGCTCCTCTAGCAGTTTCTGATGCTTGCACAGGAACTAACCCTCGCTCTATCAATGCTGATCAAATGGCAGAGCTATTCAAATGCACTTACTATGGCACAGAGGTTAATTTTTAATTAAGCTTAATGCTCAGTACCCTAAGCACCCTGACTGCAAATATGCGGTGTGGGTGCTTTTTTTAGCTAATGACTAAAGGATTTCGCAATAAATTTGCAGTGTTCCGCTAGGCTTACATAAAGTTTTGCTAAATTTTTTTCAAAAAATTTCAGCATCAAAGGGCTGCCCCTTTGGCGCTTTCCGCAGAAAGCGAAACACTAAAAAAAACTAAACAGCTTTCACAT
>CAYJEV010000103.1:0-5836 GCA_964369265.1 uncultured Oscillospiraceae bacterium | reverse complement strand
ACATGACCAATTTATATTAGATTTCTTCTAAATCTAATATAAATAATCTCCACTACGTTACGATTATTCATATTCCTCGCAGGGGCGATTTTGATGTCCTTGCTCTCGTCGCCTTGCGACAACCGAGCAAATGGACAATTTATATTAGATTTCTTCTAAATCTAATATAAATAATCTTCGTTTCACTACGATTGTTTGAGTGAAGAGGTAAAAGAGAATATTGAAAAGTGCTGATATCGTATTGCGATATTTTTGGTGGCTTATAGTCGCTTTGAAGCACAACTTTAATAGTCCTTGCTTTTGTCGCTTTTGGGCAACTGAGCAAATGGACAATATAATGGCGATTGCTAATTAAGAGAGGAGCAAAAATGGCGGAAAAGAAAAAGACTCAATTGCTTGAGCCAATGCCAATGATTGCGCTAAGAGGAATGGTGTTATTTCCTAATATGGTGCTTCATTTAGAGATAGGACGAAAAAAATCATTAACAGCTCTAGAGCAAGCTATGAAGCTTGATCGAAGAGTGTTTTTTGCTGCACAAAAATCAGGAATGGATGCTGATCCTAATGTTGAGGATTTATATGATATTGGTGTGGTTGGTGAAATTAAGCAGGTTGTGAAAATCCCAAGTGGCGGGGTTAGAGTTATGGTAGAGGGGCTTTATAGGGCTAAGGCTACTGAAATTCTGTATAGCAAAGAAGTGCTGCTTGCAACAGTTAAAAAATATGTCATGAAAAAGGCTGGTATAGAGCCTGATGCTATAGATGGCAGCGTTAGAGTGGTTCGAGATCAGTTTGTTAGATATGTCGAGCTTTCACCAAAAATGCCAAAAGAGTTGACAGAGGGCATTTTCAAAAATGATGATCCAACTTATGTTGCTGAGTATGTGGCTGCTAATTTGCCGCTTGCAATAAGTGCAAAGCAAGATGTGCTTGAAGCTGATTATCCAATGCAGCAACTTGCGACTTTAGCTGTTATTCTTGAGTATGAGATTAACATATTAGGCTATGAGCAGGATTTATATGAGCATGTAAAACAGCATATGGATAAAAATCAAAGGGAGTATTATCTTCGTGAGCAAATGAAGGTAATTGCTGATGAGCTTAACGAGGGAGATTCTCCTCTTGACGAGGCTGAGAATTATAAAGAGAAAATAGCAGAGCTTCCAATTGACGAAGAATATAAAAAGAAGCTTGTTAAGGAAACAAAGCGCCTTTCAAAAATGTCGCAAATGTCGCAAGAGGCAGCGGTTATAAGAGGATATCTTGATACCTGCCTAGAGCTTCCTTGGGACAAGCAAACAGCAGAGGTTTATGATGTAAAGCTTGCTGAAAAAGTGCTAAATAAAGACCATTTTGGGCTTGAAAAGATAAAGGAAAGAATAGTTGAACATATTGCTGTTAAGGCGATGAGCAAGGATGTGAAGAGCCAAATTCTATGTTTTGTTGGCCCTCCTGGTGTTGGTAAAACATCTATTGCACGCTCAATTGCAGAAGCAACAGGCAGAGCTTATGTTAGAATGTCGCTTGGTGGCGTTCGAGATGAGGCTGAGATTAGAGGCCATAGAAAGACTTATGTTGGCTCAATGCCTGGTAGAATAATGTCTGCTATGAAGCAGGCTGGTAGCAACAATCCTTTGATGTTGCTTGACGAAATTGATAAGCTTGGAGCCGACCATAAGGGTGATCCATCTTCTGCGCTTTTAGAGGTGCTTGATGGGGAGCAAAACCATTCCTTTAGAGATCATTTTATTGAGATTCCGTTTGATTTATCAAATGTAATGTTTATAGCAACAGCAAATAATAAAGCAACAATTCCAGGTCCTCTGCTTGATAGAATGGAAGTAATTGAGCTTGGAAGTTACACAAGAGAAGAGAAAAAGAACATCGCAAAGCTTCATCTAATCCCAAAACAGCTTAAAAATCATGGTCTTGCCAAAAGCAATACAAAAATTGATGACTCTGCTATCTATGCCATTATAGATAGCTATACAAGAGAGGCTGGAGTTAGAAAGCTAGAGAGAGTTGTTTCAACCTTATGTAGAAAGAGCGCAAAGCTAATAGCTTCTGGCGAAAAGACTAAAGTTACTATCAACGCTAAAAATATAAAAGAGTTTTTAGGATCTCCTAAGTATCGAAATGAAGGCATTTCAAAAGTTGATGAAATAGGTGTTGTAAACGGTCTTGCTTGGACTTCTGTTGGTGGCGAAATGCTAACAGTTGAGGTTGCAGTAATGGAAGGGACAGGAAAGCTTTCACTAACTGGTTCTTTGGGAGATGTAATGAAGGAGTCTGCTAATGGTGCGATAACTTATATTCGCTCTAAATCTGAGGAGCTTCAGATAGCGGCAGATTTCTACAAAACAAAAGACATTCACATTCACTTCCCAGAAGGAGCAGTTCCAAAAGATGGCCCTTCTGCTGGTATTGCAATAACCACAGCTGTGGTATCTGCTTTGACTATGAGGGCAGTGCATAGGGATGTTGCGATGACAGGCGAGGTTACTATTAGAGGCAGAGTGCTTGCTATTGGTGGGCTTAAAGAAAAATCGATGGCTGCATATAGGTCTGGTGTAAAGAGAGTGTTCATACCAAGAGATAATCTAGCTGATCTCGATGATGTGGCGGATATTGTCAAGGACAATATTACTTTCATACCAGTTGATCATGTTTCTGAAGTTTTATCAGAATGTCTTGCTCAAAAGAAAGCTGAGAAAAAAGCGAGCAGAAAAAAGAATGTTGATAGCAGCATATCAAAAGTTCCTTTAGCTAATGAAACTGCTATTAAGGTCGAGGAGGCAGAGTAATGATAAACCTACATAAGGCTGAGTTTGAGAGATCTTTTGGTATCTCAAGCCAGCTAACTAAGTCTGATCTTCCTGAATTTGTTTTTGTTGGACGCTCTAATGTTGGAAAGTCCTCAATGATAAATAAGGTGTTTAACAGGAAAATGCTTGCAAGAGTTAGTGCGACACCAGGAAAAACAGCAACTATTAACTTTTTTAAAGTTGAGGGGATAAGATTTGTCGATCTTCCAGGCTATGGCTATGCTAAGGTTGGTAAATCTGAAAAACATCGTTGGAGCGAGCTAATAAATGGATATTTTGCAGCAGATAGGGATATAGCTTTGGTTTTTTCCCTTGTTGATATGCGACATCCGCCAACAAAAGATGATATAAAAATGATTAACTTTTTGGTGGATAATGGCTATCCGTTTGTGGTTGTTCTAACCAAAAGCGATAAGCTAAATAAAACTCAAAGAACTGAAAGACTAGAAGCCTTCAAGAAAGAAATTCCATATGGAGATGAAGTGTTGATGGTTCCTTTTTCTTCTGAAAAGGGAGAGGGAGTTGACAAAATCACAGAGATTGTCAACGAGTTATATAAGGATATTTTAGCTGATATAGAGGCTAATATGGCATCTGAGGCTGAGCTTCAAATGATACTTGGGTCTGAGATGAGCGAGGAAGAAGCAAAGTAGCCTTGCTAGGATTTATTAGATGGATGTGTTTAGGTGTTTGAGCTAGGTTTATTGCAAATTGAGCTTAAATAGCTAAAATAACATGGATAAGGCAGAGAAAATATAGAGGTTTAAAATAGTTAAAAACTATAAAATAAAAGGAGAATTTTTATCATGAGTGATGTAAACGACTTTAACCTATCATTTTTTTACGAGGCAGTATCAAAATTAGAAACACCAGAAGAGTGCGAAAAGGTATTTAAGGATATCTGCACAACACAAGAATTAAGGGCGATATCTCAAAGACTAGTTGTGGCGAAGATGCTTAATGAAGGCAAAGTGTATAGCGAGATTGTTAGCAAAACAGGCGCAAGCACAGCTACTATAAGCAGAGTTAACAGATCTCTTAGCGAGGGTAAGGGATATCCAATAGTTTTCTCGAGGGTTAATAAGAGTACAGATGTATAGTGTTTTTTCAGAGTTCTATGATTTATTCACCAAAGATGTAGCCTATAACGAAAAAGCGAAATTTATTGATGACATGGTATCAAATTATACTGCTGAAAAAGGAATTTTGCTTGATTTAGGTTGCGGCACAGGCTCTCTTAGTATAGAAATGGCGCTTTTAGGGTATGATGTAATAGGTGTTGATAGCTCGTATGATATGCTTGCTGTTGCGAGAGAAAAGGCTGCCTTGCAAGAGCTCTCTTCAGAGATAAGCTTTATCGCACAAAAAATGGAGCGACTTGATCTATATGGAACAGTTGATGTTGCTGTTTGTCTATTAGATAGCTTAAATCACATTGTTGATGAAAAGCTGTTTATAAAGGCAATAGAGAGGGTTTCATTGTTTTTGCATCCGAATGGTGTTTTTATCTTTGATTTAAACACAGTGTTTAAACATCAGCATATACTAGCGAACAACTGTTATATATATGAAGAGGATGGTGTGTATTGTGGTTGGCAAAACCACACTAAAGATGCTCTCACCGAAATAACGCTTGACTTCTTTATCAAAGAGGGAGAGGATTATTATAGGCAGACTGAGCAGTTTAGTGAGAGAGGTTATGAAAGGGAATTTGTTGAGGAGGTCATTGATAAGGCTGGGCTTAAAATAGAGGCGGTTTATGATGACTACACCAAAAATCCCCCAGCAGACAACACACAAAGGCTTGTTTATGTATTAACAAAAAAAGAGAAAATTTAAAGTTAAAATTATATGGAATTTCTGGCTTTTAGTTCTTCTAAGGGTCAGGAATTTCTATGAGTAAGAAAAAGGGGAAAATA
The DNA here is from genome assembly GCA_964369265.1 of uncultured Oscillospiraceae bacterium. Classification (GTDB taxonomy): domain Bacteria; phylum Bacillota; class Clostridia; order Oscillospirales; family Ruminococcaceae; genus DAMCAP01. Next base: position 1,092 of record CAYJEV010000103.1, on the reverse strand, counting down.
AAATGGGTAAATTAGTAAGATCTATTGCGAGAAATGGAAGCATGATATGCTTAGCGATAGATTCAACAGATATCGTTGCGAAAGCTGAACAGATTCATGAAACTTCTGCGACAGTAACAGCAGCGTTAGGAAGGCTTCTAACAGGCGCTTCAATGATGGGCGCATTGTTAAAAGATACAGACCACACAATAACGCTACGCATGAATGGTGGAGGCCCTGTTGGCTCAGTTATCGCTGTGTCTGATGCTGAGGGGAATGTTAGGGGATATGCGACAAATCCTGTTGTTGAAATTCCGCTTAACAATCATGGCAAGCTAGATGTTGCTGGCGCTGTTGGCAAGGATGGTTATTTAATGGTGAGCAAGGATGTTGGACTGCCTGAGCCACAAATGGGTTATTGTCCTATTGTTAGTGGCGAAATAGCTGAAGATTTAACTTACTATTTTGCAACAAGCGATCAAGTACCAACTGTTTGCGCCTTAGGCGTGCTCGTAAATCCTGATTTAACTGTTAAGGCTGCTGGTGGATATATTGTTCAGCTTCTTCCTGGTGCTTATGACGAAGAAATAACAGCGCTAGAAAATAACATCAATAACATGAAGTCTATTTCGGCTTTAATTGCAGAGGGCTTAACGCCATATGAGATTATTGAGCAAGCGCTTGCTGGGTTTGAACCTGAAATTATGGACGAGAGAGAAGTCGCTTACAAATGCAACTGTTCAAGGGAGAGAGTCGAAAAAGCTTTGATAAGTCTTGGCGAAGTTGAGATAAAAGCTATGATTGAAGAGCAGGGCGAAGCAGAGGTTAACTGCCACTTCTGTACTGAAAAACAACAGTTCACAAAAGAGGAGCTTGAAAAACTTTTAAAAAATCTTTAGAAATATAAAGAAAACTATTGACAAACCGAAAAAAATGGTATATAATACAAAAGCTGTCGACAATAGTTGGTGGCGAATGTGGGAGTTTAGCTCAGCTGGGAGAGCATCTGCCTTACAAGCAGAGGGTCAGCGGTTCGAGCCCGTTAACTCCCACCATAAAAAATGGCCCAATAGCTCAGTTGGTTAGAGCGCTAGCCTGTCACGCTAGAGGTCG
>CAYJEV010000102.1:0-5953 GCA_964369265.1 uncultured Oscillospiraceae bacterium | reverse complement strand
ATTAGCGAAAAGCTAAAATGGCGACTACTAGTCGCCGTTACAACGCGCGATGTCATTTTTAGTTTTGCATGACCATAAATGACACATCAAAAATTGATGTCCCACAAATAGTAGGGTGCGGCGCTCGACGCACCGTCGTACAAATTTGCAACAACGGCACACCGAAATTAAAGAACAGCAAGCTTAAAAACGGCTCTTGAATTTAAGTTAAAAATATGATATTATATAGGATAAGTATCTAATAGGTGCTTATATTAATAAAATAAAATTAAATTAAGAAAGTTGTGTGATTTTTTTTGGACAGTAGTAGTATAGTTATTTTGGCAGTTATGATTTTTCTTTCAGCATTCTTTTCAGCATCTGAAACAGCCCTTTCATCTGTTAATAGAATTAGACTTAAAAATATGGCAGATGATGGCAATCAAAAAGCAAAAAGAGCTTTGCAGTTAGCAGAGAGATTTGATTTAACGCTTTCAACCATACTAATAGGCAACAATGTTGTAAACATTGCAGCATCATCACTAGCGACCCTTGTTGCAAATAATATCTTTGGATCTTCTGGAGTTGCAATAGCGACAGGCGTTATGACATTTTTAATACTAGTTTTTGGCGAGGTGTTGCCAAAAAGCTTTGCTAAAGAGCATAGCGAAACAGTGAGCTTAGCTGTTTCTGGCATATTAAGAGTGTTAATGGTAGTGTTATATCCTGCTGTTTTCTTTTTCATAAAGCTTCAAGCTTTCGCCTCAAAATTATATGGCTCAACAAATAACCAGCCATATGTAACTGAGGAAGAGCTAGTTACAATAATCGAAACTATTGAGGAAAGTGGATTTATGGAGAAGGATAAGAGCGAGCTTGTTCAGAGCGCGCTTGAATTTGACGACACTACTATTTCAGAAGTCCTAACCCCAAGAGTTGACCTTGTTTCGCTTGATATTAAGGATAGTCATGAAGAAATTCTTGAAACAATCTTTAATGAGAGGTTTTCAAGGCTTCCTGTTTATGAAAATAACATCGATAATATTATAGGCATTATCCAAACAAGAGATTATCTCGAAGCAACTGTTCAGCTTGGGGATAAAGTTCCTCTTAAAGAGCTTATGACAAAGCCTCTTTTTGTGCACAAATCCAAAAAGCTCCCTCAGCTTCTTGCTGATTTCCAGCGCTCACGCATACACATGGCTGTTATAACCGATGATTATGGCGGAACTCTTGGCATTGTAACTCTTGAGGATATACTAGAGGAAATTGTTGGCGAGATTTGGGACGAGGACGAAGAGATTATCACTGAAATTGCAACAAAAGAAGAGCATAGCTATGAAGCTAGTGGCGATATAAATATTTATGATATGTTTGAGCATATTGGCTACAACGCCAAAAACTTTGAGAGCGAATATTCAACACTATCAGGCTGGGCGCTTGAAGAGCTAGGCTCTATTCCGAGTGTTGGTGATAGCTTTGAATATGATGGCATTAAAGTTGTGGTTACAGAAATGGACGAACAAAGAATAACAAAGCTAGATGTTAGCTATCTTCCAAAATAATGAAAGATGATGGGCTAATTTGAATGGATATTAGTAATATAAAAAGGGTTGTTGTTAAGATAGGCACTAGCACCTTAACTCACCAAAGTGGTCTTTTAAATCTAAGACAAATAGACAATATAGTGAAAACCTTAGCCGACATACACAACTCAGGAAAAGAGATAATTTTAGTTTCTTCTGGTGCGATAGGTGTTGGTTGCGGAAAACTAGGGCTTAAATCTCGCCCACAAGACATACCTTCAAAGCAAGCAGCTTCTGCAATAGGGCAGTGCGAGCTAATGTATTTATATGATAAGCTGTTTTCTGAATACAATCTTGTAGTATCACAAATGCTCTTGACTAGGGATGTTATTGAGGATGAAAAGCTAAAGCTAAATGTTACTAACACTTTAGGAAAGCTTCTTGAATGGGGAGTTATACCTATTGTGAATGAAAACGATACAGTTGCAGTTGATGAAATTGTAATTGGCGATAACGACACTTTGTCTGCTGTTGTGGCTGTACTTGCTAAGGCTGATTTGCTTGTGATAATGAGCGATATTGATGGATTATACGATAGCAACCCAAAGCAAAACAAAGACGCAAAACTTATTCCTTTGGTTACTGAAATAACCGAGGAAATAATGTCAATGGCTGGCGGAGCTGGCAGCGAGCACGGAACTGGCGGAATGTTAACCAAGCTTCACGCTGGAAAACTTGCTATGTCTGGCGGTGTTGATATGGTTATAGTCAACTCCTCCTCCCATGATGTGCTATACGATTTATTCGACGGCAATCTAAAAGGAACTTATTTCAAAAGCTGAAATGGGTAATTTATTATACGAATATTGTAGGGGGCGATACCACATAGCCCCTCAACAAAGCTATAAATGACATTGCAAATTGTAGCGGCGACTATTAGTCGCCATTTTAAATTATCTGCCTCACCCCAAAAATCAATCGTCAAAGGCGATGAAGGCTCTGCCTTTCAAAACCGCAATTTTTTGCAAAAAATTGAGCAAAACTCTATATAAGCCTGACGAAAACTTAATTTCGTTTGCTAAATTTAATCATTAAACTAAAATTCAGCGTAATGGTTTTCTTTTGCTTAGCTTTTCTTTTTTTCAAAAGAAAAGTAAGTTGAAAAAAATTGAGCAAAACTCTTACTCTACCTAACGAAACACTAAAAGTTTAATGCGAAACCCATTGGCCTATTTACTAAGCCGTGCAAAACGGCAGAACGGAGCATTATTATGTATGATTTATTTACACTAGGAAAAAGAGCAAAGAATGCTTCTCTTTCCCTTAAAATATCCTCTGGAACGCTTAGAAACAACGCCCTTCGTGCAATTGCCGATGGCATACTCGAAAGCTATGATGCTATAATTGAAGCAAATAAACTAGACATACTAAACGCTAAAACAGCCGGCATGAGAGAATCAATGATAGATAGACTAACACTAACCTCAGAAAGACTAGATTCAATTGTCGATGCGTTAATTCAACTAGTTGGTCAGGCTGATCCTATTGGAGTTGTCGACAAAGGTATTCGCCACCCCAATGGTATGCAAATTATAAAAACAAGAGTGCCTTTAGGGGTGCTTGCGGTTATATTTGAATCTCGCCCTAATGTCACTGTTGATGCTGCTGCGCTTGCTGTTAAGTCTGGCAATGCCTGCATACTAAGAGGAGGGAGCGAGGCTTTCTCAACCAACAAAACCCTTGTTGGCATAATGCAAAACGCTTTAGAAAAAGCCGGGCTTGACAGATACTCTGTTCAGCTAGTCGAGGATACTTCTCGTGATACAGCGACTAGACTAATGAAGCTTCAAGGCTATATTGATGTTTTAATCCCTCGTGGTGGAGCTGGGCTTATAAAGTCTGTTGTCGAGAATGCGACTGTCCCAACAATTGAAACAGGGGCTGGCAACTGCCATTTATATGTTGACAAATTTGCAAACCTTGAAATGGCAGACAAAATAACACACAACGCTAAATGCCAAAGACCATCTGTCTGCAACTCAATTGAAACAGTTTTGGTGCATAAAGATATAGCAGAAGAATTTCTGCCAATGATTGAGGAAAGCTTAAAGTCACATAAAGTTGAGCTGAGAGGCTGCGCTAACACACTTCGCATTATCAACTCTGCCCCTCTAGCAACAGAAGATGACTACTACACAGAATTTAACGACTACATACTAGCTGTCAAGGTCGTTTCTGATATTTATGAGGCTATAGCCCATATTGAAAAATATTCCACAGGTCATTCAGAAGCTATCATCACAGATAACTATGAAAATGCCAACATCTTCACTAGTATGGTGGATTCAGCGGCGGTTTATGTTAATGCATCAACTCGCTTCACTGATGGGGGAGAGATGGGGCTTGGAGCAGAGGTTGGAATATCAACTCAAAAGCTTCACGCAAGAGGCCCTATGGGGCTTTCTGAGCTAACGACATCAAAATACATTATAAGCGGAAACGGACAAATCCGTTAGGAGGAAAACTTGAAAAATAATATACTTAAAAAGGTTAGCTTGCAGCGCATTATTGGCGTTGCGGTTGTAATCTTTGCAATTATTGGATTTATCTCCACCATTGTGGGAGTTGTGTCAGGAGTGCGCTCGCTACTCAATAACGATGACGAAAAACGTTCATATGAAGCTTTTTTGCGCCCTGTTGTAATGTTTGACCCTGCTCCTTTTAGCAACCCTCAAAATGCCGACCAAGACTTTATATTAAAAGCTTCGATGTGGTCTGTTTTGATGGGAGAAAATCTTGATAACTATGCAATGGACGATATAGGCTTTAGAGTTGTTCCAGCCTCTGATTTAGATGTTGAAGCTTCAAAGCTGTTTGGCACAGAAGTTATCCTAACTCACAGAACCTTTGATGACCTTTCTTTTAGTTATCTTTATGATGGCGAAATAAAGGCTTATCATGTGCCTGTTGAGCCTCGCTCAAGTTACACACCATTAGTCGAGGAAATTAAAACTGAAGGCGACTCTATCTTCCTAAAAGTTGGCTACATATCCCCAGATAACATTATCTTCTTTTCTGCTGACGAAGACTATGAAATAACCCCAGACAAATATTTGGTTTATGAGCTTAACGCAAATTCCGAAAACCAATATATAAAATCAATTCAGTTTATAACTGAAGGAAGCATTTTCTACGAAGAATAGTAGAGGTGGATATAAAATCCTCCCCCAAAAAAATTATAAGCATAATCTACATATAAAAAAAGCTACCGATATCAAAAATTGATATCGGTAGCTTTTTCTTTACTGGTATTCTTACATGTCCTTATTTTTTATTTATGCCTTTAGCGCAACTATAGTTGTGTTTTCTGAAAGATGGATGAAATATTCGTTTACATAGTCCGTTGCTGTTTCAGGCTTATCTCCCTCTAAGGCTTCATATTCTTTAGTTAGCTCTGCATCCATGAAAGTGGAAGCATAGCTAAGCTCTAAATACGCATCTAGAGAAGCGTTGTACTCCTCTTCTGTTATGCCTAAATTAGCTAAAGCACGAGGAAGGAGCATTGTGTAGATCTGATCAGCCTCAAACACAGCATAAACCTCATCTTTGTGAAGTTGCAAGCCAGCTTCATCAATAACTAATCCATTTTCGACTAACCTATCATAAGCAACTTTATTTAGAGAGATAGTGTGTATAGCATTTGCCCTTGCCATAAGCCCTGTATAGTCAAGATAGTTTTTGTACTCTTCTGTCATTGGTATCTCAACGCCGTCGATAGTCGCTAGCAGCTCTGGGTTTGTAACATCTGTTCTTTCCTCAAAGTTAGCGCTATACTCCTCGACAGCTGTCATATACGCCTCTGCATCTTCGCCACTCTCATAAAAGAAATATTCATTTACATAGTCTGTTAGAACTTGAGGCATATAATCTAGAAGAGCAGCAGCTCTGTATTCTTCGACTGTCATTCCTGATGTTTCAACAACTAGATCAATAGTTGGCTTTAGCGCCTCAGACACCATCAATTCGTCCAAAGTTGCTCCGCCAATCTGCTCTAAAGTTTCATTAAAGCTAGAAAAGTCTATCCCAGACTCCCATTCATTCAAATCCTTCATTATCATTTCAGAATAACCTAAGTTATCATGTGCGATAAGCCTTGCCATCTCATCAGTTAGGTCAATATATGTTTGATATGCTCCAAAAGGCACATCTGTACCATCAACATTTGCCATTATTGCCCCAGTTTGCTCTTCGGCTGTACATCCAGCCAGCATCATAACTGCCAATCCAGCAGAAAAAATCTTTTTCTTAATCATTGTTTCAATTCCTTTTTAATATTGTAATGCATTTTTATAAGAGTTATAACCATTTAACGCCTATTGACCATTATTGTATCATATAGTTGTGCGAAAATAATGTAGAAATTAATAACTTTCTTATTTTTATGCAGC
>CAYJEV010000101.1:0-6073 GCA_964369265.1 uncultured Oscillospiraceae bacterium | reverse complement strand
CCCTAAACAAAGCTCATTAAAGATAATATCATTTACAATCTCTATCCCCTCTTGATCAGGTACAAGCACATTTACACCATTATCTACTAATCTCTGCTTATAAAAATCCTGTGTCATTGTGTACTTAGTTCCAAGCAAAGCAACTGTTGAAATATTCTCACTCTTTATTGCCGCAGCCGTCACATCAGCGATATGTATTATTGGCACAGAAACAGCCTTCTCAATATGTGCAACAACCTTATGCATTGTGTTGGTGCAGATTAAAATGAAATCGGCTCCAGCCTGCTCAAGCTTTTTTGCAGCATCTGCAAGTATTTCTCCGCTCTTATCCCAGTCGCCAGATTTTTGAAGACTCACTATCTCTTCAAAGTCCACACTATAAAGCACTATCTTCGCTGAATGATGTCCTCCTAAGCTATTTTTAACAAATTCATTTATAACCTTATAGTAAGAAACTGTGCTTTCCCAGCTCATTCCTCCGATTAAACCAATAGTTTTCATAAAGCCTCCTAATCACAAATTATAGTCGCATAATCATATTTTTCGTTATATTTATTTCCCCAAAGCGTTAGCGCAGTTAGAATAGGCAGAACCTCTAACCCTATTTCAGTTAGCGAGTATTCAACACGAAGAACCTTTTCTTCATATGCAGTTCGATTTATTATTTTTGAGTTTTCAAGCTCTCTAAGCTCCCTCGATAGAACTCTTTCGCTAATTGATGGTGTCAGCCTTTTAAGCTCTCCATATCTTATATTTTTTTGTGTGCCAATATGATAAATTAGTATCGGCTTCCATTTTCCGCCAATTATATCTAGTGTAAGCTCCATATTGCAATTAAATACTTTAGAATTTTCCATCATACACACCCCTTATGTTTAATACACTTATTATACCAAAACTTTGTTTGTTTGTAAATAATGTCTGTAAGCGATAAAATCAAGCTGCTTCTAGTCTAAACACTAAAATTAAACTTTGCTATCAATATAGTTCAAAATACAGTTATAAATGCACGTTTGATTATTTATTGTTTACTTAGCTAAAAATACCACTTTTCGAAGCTGTCGAAATGTTTATTATCACTAAAAACCACTTGACACAATAATAATTCTCTTGTATAATTATTATAACAGTTTTGGTATAAACTGGTTATATATCTTTATTTATCCAATATATTTCATAGTTATACCTTAAACAAAATATGATTATAGGAGGTTTTTTATGAGTAAAAGAGGTCAATGGTCAAGCAACATAGGATTTATCTTGGCAGCAGCAGGCTCAGCTGTAGGCTTAGGCAACATTTGGAAATTCCCAGGAAAAGTTGCTGAAAACGGAGGGGGAGCATTCATTCTAATCTATCTTCTAATAATTGCAGTTGTAGGTTTTTCTGTTATGATTGCAGAGCTTTCGATTGGTAGGGCAACAAACAAAAATATTGTTGGTGCTTTTAAGGCGATCGATGGTAGATTTGCCTTTATTGGAAGGCTTGGAGTTTTGACAGCCTTTATAATCGCCTCTTACTATTGTGTGGTTGGCGGATGGGTAATGAAGTACATATTTGAATATCTGCTAGGGGGAGCATTTCAAGGGGGATATGAATCATATTTCTTAGGGCTTATAACCTCTGCCGGCGAGCCTATTATATGGCAGCTAGCATTTTTGGTGTTGTGTGTGCTAGTTATTATAAGGGGAGTTTCTAGCGGTATTGAGAAAGTTTCCAAATTTTTGATGCCAATTCTGCTATTAATATTAGCTGTAATAACAGTTCGCTCTTTAACTCTTGAGGGAGCTAGCGAAGGCATTAGCTTAATGCTTAATGTTGATTTTTCAACAATAACAATGCAATCTGTCGCTGTTGCGATGGGTCAGGCATTCTTCTCCCTATCTCTTGGTATGAGCATTATGATTACATACGGCTCTTATGTTTCCAAAAGCGAAAACCTTGTTAAAAGCACAACTTCTATTTGTATAATTGACACATTAGTTGCTTTACTCGCTGCCTTTGCAATTATACCAGCAGTTGCTGCAACTGGTACAGATATGGGCATGGGCGCTGGATTTGCATTTATAGCTTTGCCAGCTGTTTTTGAAAAGATGTCCTTTGGCTTTGTGTTCGCTTTATTATTCTTTGTGCTTCTTTTCTTTGCAGCATTCACAAGCGCTATTTCTATCATTGAGGGAGCTGTTGCTTATGCTTCTGAGGAGTTTAATTTATCTCGTTTTAAGGCAACAGTTCTGATTTCAGGCGCTGCTTTTGTTGTTGGTATGGGGTATTCCTTATCACAAGGCGCAATGACATTAAATGTTCCTTGGTTTAATGAGGCTGGCTATATGTCCCTTGGCAACTTCATGGAGTTCTTCACAGACAACCTTGCTCTGCCTTTAGGAGCGTTACTAACCTCTGTTTTTGTTGGCTTTGTGTGGAAGCCACAAAATGCTATACTCGAAGTTGAGCAAAATGGCAGCTTCAAATTTGCACTAAAGAACGTTTGGGCTTTTTCAATTAAGTATATCTGCCCTCTAGTGCTTACAATAATATTATTCTACACACTAATACTAGGCGTATCTTTGAGCTAATGATTATTTAATGAAAGAGATAATATGTCGCTTTCTGTTCTAATGGCTTGAATTTAAATACAAAACAAGGGCAACGAATAAAAATCGTTGCCCTCTTGCTATTTGTCTTCTTTTTTAGTAACCTTAACTTTATTTCCCTGAGCATCCATAATATATGTATTGCTTAGAGTGTTTTCAAGCCCCTGCCTAAATCCTTTAATATACTCTTTTCTTAAAGCATCTCTTTCGGCTAGTTCTTCTGCTGTTAAATCTCTTTCTTTTGAGATTTTAGCAAGCTCATTTATTCTTGCAAGTTTAATATCAGTCATCTTCTTCTTCCTTTTACTATTAGTTTTTGCTATTTATTTCCATGCTAATTTTAATCAATTTCATTGCCCTAAGCGCCGCTGAATACACCCATTCCTTTGCATTATTATTAGCAGTTTCAAGGTCAGTTATTCTGCTAACAGCAGTTATGAATGTGCAGTAATGATCATTATTTAATATTGCTTCAGCGCCATCATCAATTCCCCCTGCAACGATAACAACAGGTATGCCCATGTTGTTTGCAAACTTTGTTATACCAACAGACAGCTTGCCAAACTCAACAGACTGCCTATCCAGCCTTCCCTCGCCAGTTATAACAAGATCAGCGCCCTCAATTCTGCCTTTAAAGTCTATCTCGCTCATAACAAGATCAATGCCTTTTGAAAGCTTAGCGTTTAGAGCTGCTGTTAAAGCAAAGCCCACTCCTCCAGCTGCTCCAGCTCCCTCAAGATTTGAGGTGTCTTTGCCAGTGCTTTCTGATAGAACTTTTGCAAAACAAGCCATATCAGCCTCAAGAGAGCTAAACATATCGGCTGTAACGCCTTTTTGTTTGCCATAGATAGCTGTTGCGCCATTCTCGCCAAGCAGAGGATTGGTTACATCGCAGATGACTCCAATTGGTATGTTAAGCAGCTTGCTATCAATGTCATCTAAACTAACCTTACACACCTTCGCTAAATTACCAGCGCAGCTTGAAACAATATTCCCCTCAATGTCATAAAACTTAGCTCCAATGCCTTCTAGCATGCCAAAGCCGCAATCGTTAGTTGCAGAGCCGCCAATTCCTAGCACTATGCTTTCAGCGCCATTATTTACAGCGCTAACAATAAGCTCTCCAAGCCCAATAGATGAGGCGTTTAGAACATCTCGCCTGTCGGATAAGGTAAGCCCTGAGGCAGCAGCCATTTCTAGTATGGCTGTGTTGTCTATAATTGGATAGCTAACCGCTATTTTTTCGCCATAAGGTGCAGTCACTTCTGCTGAGTAATAAACAGCCTCTCGACCAGAAATTATCGCCTCAACTGTTCCCTCTCCCCCATCAGCCATAGGAAAGGAGGTTGTATTAGCATCAGGAAACACCTCAAGCACAGCCTTCTCAATACAACAAGCAGCTTCTGTCGCTGTTAAAGAGCCTTTAAATGAATCAGGACATATAACAATTTTCAAGTTCATCCCTCCTATAGTAATCAGCAAAAAGCTTTTTTAATCCTTATCGTCTTCGCTACTAATAAACATCTCTTCGGTTTGTAGCTGAGCATTTTTTAGCTTTTCTGTCAGCTCTGAAAGGGAATCGCAAGTTGCAACCAATGTATTGCTTGTTGCTTTTAATATATCTATAGTTGTTTCTAGCACTTCAATTGATGTCGCCATTCTGCCAGCCAGATGATAGTACATAGATTTGTAATCTGCCATAACGCCCTCCTGTTTTTATAGTTATTTATGGTTTTTAATCATTGTCGTCTTCGCAGTTAATAAACATCTCTTCGGTTTGTAGCTGAGCATTTTTTAGCTTTTCAGTTAGGTCGGCTAATGATTTACTAGTAACTGCAAGAGAATTGCTGGTTGCAACAAGCGAATCACTTGTTGCTTGTAAAATTTCTGTGGTTGCTTCTAGCACCTCAATAGACGTCGCCATTCTGCCAGCTAAATGATAATACATAGCTTTGTAATCTGCCATAACACCCTCCTGTTTTGTTGAATTATTTACTGATTAATTTTACCATTATTTTTTTGCATTGTCAAATTATAAAATGACACCGCCAACTTTCTCAGCAATGCCATTCTACTCTTTTTATTTAACTCGTTATTTTTTATTTAAGCTTATTGTTTGGTATGTATAGTATACAAGCTATAATTTTTCTTCATTCGCCAAAGCTCTTCTAAACTCGGCATTATCCATCATAACATCTCCAAGCTCTACCCATTCTATGCACCTAACAGGGTCGCTCGGCACAGTGAAGGAATATATCTCTTGGTTAGATGCAATTTCAAATTCCGCCATTGGTGTGTATGAAAATCCAGTTAAGTTTTTCCAAGCAAAAGTAAGCTTAACCTTCTCGCCGAACATCTCGCCCTCATAATATACATTGCTGTAATCACAAGTTAATACACCCTTCCCAGCAGGGTCATACTTCCCTTTATTGCCTTTGCAGAAGCTCATTGCAACCTCTGTTATAGGGAACTTCTTATCTTCAAACACATCTTTTGCCATCGCTAACATCTGCTTTTGTCGCCACTGCCTAACAGTTGGTATAGCAATATCTTTTATTGTGTCAGGCACAAGACCGCCATATACATCCATTCTAACAGTGTTATGGCATTCTTTGCAAGAAAGCTTGTCGCCAGTTGCTTTTAGTGTATAATTGCTATGGCAAGATGGGCAGTAATATAAAATACCATCAAGACCCTCAGCAAGGTTTTTCCCTGTGTATATATGGTTATGCTTAACTGCCCACTCATGATCGTCATGCTCAAGGTTGTTTACAATTCTGTTATGTAGCTCTTCGTCACTAAGCGAAGAAATCTCATTTGCTCCAGCAATTAGCTTTAGTTCAAACTCTATAGGGCCTTTTCTTGGGTACTTGCCCCATTTAGGATAACGAAGATATGTCCCTCTAACAACGCCAGCAAAAACATCGACTTTTGCCATTTTTAAAAGTTTTGGTGTGCTAGTCATTAGCGTTCTTGTATGTCCGTCAATTGCAACCTGCCCTTCTGGATAAATTCCAACAGCTCCGCCGTTTCTTAGTATGGTAAGCATCATTTTAGCTGCCGTTGGGTCAGATTGAAGCTGAAGCTTAGGGATAGCATTCATTAGCTTTAGTATAGTCCCACGAACTTTAGTGCCAAAATAATAAGAAGAAACCACAAAATTTATTCTCGCTGGATAAACAGTCGCTATTGCAGAGATGAAATCCCTATGTGATAAATGGTTTAAAAGCAGAATAAAAGGCTTGCCAGCATTAAAGGCTGGGTGTTTTATAACAGTAACATTATCTTTTTTTAATGTGTTTGCAACAAAGTTACCCATTCCATAAATATATTTATTTGGGGAATGCTTTATCTTAGTTTTTTTTAGCTTTTTCTTTTTGATTATAGATGGCTTTTTAATTTCCATATTGCTCTCCATTCAATCGCTTCACTAATTTTTCAATTCCATTATCAGTGAAGCAAAGATAATGTTTTTATGTAT
>CAYJEV010000100.1:0-6099 GCA_964369265.1 uncultured Oscillospiraceae bacterium | reverse complement strand
AAAAATTTAGCAAAACTTTTAATCTACCTGACGGAACACTGCAAGTTTACTGCGAAATCCCTTAGCCATTAGTCTAACAAAGACTATGCTTTTGTCATCATTTCTGCAATTTTCTTGTAATCTGATTTAATATCAGGCAGCGACTTCCTGTTCTTCATATACTGCTTTAAATGTATTAACGGAATTATAGGCGTGCCTTGATCGGTATAAGCATGCGGAGTGTCAAAAGTATCTGCCATTATGATAAGCGGCTCAAAATTTGTCCCATACACACCATTGTTTCCAAAGTGCTGTGTCAATAATGCCTCAGATTTCTTAAACTCAATTATTGGATTAGGTATGTGAAGATCAGTGAACTTGTCTTTTATTCTCCAGTTCTCCTCTGTTTGTGTACCATAAACTTTTAGCCCAGAACCAATAACCCTAACAGGCATCAGCCCCTTTTTATCCACAACAACAGCATCAAACTTAACTTCTTGCCCCTTTATAGTCAGCTTTACATTGCTAAGCACAACAGCTCCCCTTAGCTTCCTCTTCTTAAGCTTTCTAACAACCCTATCTATTGCGACTTCGTTTGTACGAGCCTTCTTAAGCTTAAGATAAGCAAAATAAAATCCAGCTGCACCAATAGCAATCACAGAAAAAAAGCCAAAGTAATCCCAAAATGAACTAAGCTTCCAAGCAAAAAAGTTTTCTCCGAACATAAGTCCTCCTAAATTTAACTGTAATTTTTTACCTATACCCTATTTTAAAATATAAGTACACCAATTATAACATAAATAATCAAAAAAAAATAGTGGTTGCAAAAAAGTTAATGGGAAAGTTTTCAACTGCATGATTGTTGAAAGAGTGGAAAACTTTCCTTATTCTTGTATAAAATTATACCAAAGGTAGTAATAGCATGTACCCCCTTAACAATTAAAAATAGTAAAACTTGTTACTTTTTATATGTTTTTAAGAACTTTTGTTCATTGTTGTGATGTTGCAGTGTTAAAAATATATACTTTGCGTAAAATCTCATTTTTTGTTTTCAACATCTCCACTGTGGAAACTGTTAAAACAATTATTTCATTTTTTTATTTTTAGTATTCCATTTATATAAAAAAATGTTATAATTTTAATATTGATTTAGATTTAGCTTCTAAACTAGTTCATTTTGGAAATTTAAGCAAAGATTGATAAATAAATAGTGAATTGGAGCATTACTATAATGAGGATATTTATTTCAGGCGGTTGTAAAAATGGAAAGACCTCGCTTGCAGAAAAGCTAGCCTATCTGCAAAACAAAGAGAAGCTTTATTATATTGCAACCATGCTGCCAGCCGATAAAGAGGACGAAACCAGAATTATTAAGCATCGAAAAGATAGAGAGTATCTAAGCTTTGAAACTATTGAGCTGCCTTTTCAGCTCGAAACACTAACCAATAAACTAAATCCTAAAGACAGCCTGCTAATAGATAGCCTAACTGCTCTTTTAGGAAATGAAATGTTCATGCGAGGAGATTATAACCAAAACGCAAGCGAAGTTTTAACCTCTTCTCTTTTAAAGCTGTATTCTTATTTTGAAAATGTAGTTGTCATATCAGATTATATATATTCTTCTCAAACTAAATATGATGAAATAACCGAGCATTATAGAAAATCGCTTTCTCTCCTTGATTTGCTCACTGCGAAAGAGTTTGATGTTGTGATTGAAGTTTGCTATGGAAGGATAATCTGCCATAAGGGAAAGGAGGAGTTTGATGAGTTACATAAAAGGCTTGATAGCTTGTTTTGGGATGTTTAGCATTATCCCAATGCCATATTTTACATGGGATAAAAAAACCACCTCTGCCATACTCCCAACTTATCCGATACTAGGAGCAGCTTTAGGGGGGCTTTGGTGGCTTTTTGCTGGCCTTCTTTTTAAAATTAACCCTCAAAGCAACATTTTTATTATACTAATTGTTGTTTTCACTCCCATTATAACAGGTTTTATACATTTGGATGGCTTAATGGACACTGCTGATGCAGTTTTATCTCGTCGCCCTGATTTAAACGAACGCAGACGAATCCTAAAAGACTCAACTGTTGGGAGCTTTGCAGTTGCAGCAGCGATAATATATTTCCTCCTCCTTTATGGAGCTGTTTCAGAGCTATACCCAAAGGGCAATTTTGAGATACTTATAATTACTGCTATCGTGTCTAGGGCTGTGTCTGGGATTGCAACAATGATTTTGCCTTCAATGTCCACAAGCAGCTATGCCAAAACCTTCACCGAGCATATCAAAAATATACATTTAATCCTTCCAGTTCTTACACTAGCTCTAGCTTTATATTTCAGTTTTGTCTTGGGCTATATACTGCCAATTTCTATTGCGATAATAATCGGTATAGTATTGTCTATTATGCTTTATAGAAATTTAGAGGGATTTTCAGGGGATCTTGCTGGCTGTGTTGCTTTAGTTGTTGAGGTTAGTTGTTTGATAGGAGGAGCGTTATGATAGTTGTATATGGCGGGATATATCAAGGGAAGCTTCAGTTTGTTAGAGAGGAGCTTCAGTTTAATGATGTTTATGAATGCAAAGCTGACAGCATAGAAGTTGACCTTTCAAAAAAAGTAATTTATAAATTCCATAATCTTGTTCTTGCTCAAATAAGAAATGGCATTTCTCCAAAAGCATGGGCAGAAGAAAATTTAGAGCTTTTAAAAAATTCTGTTATCATATCCGATGAGATAAGCTCTGGTGTTGTACCAATAGACAAAGAGGAAAGGTTATGGCTTTTAGAGCTTGGAGCTGTGCTTAATTTGCTTTCAAAAAAAGCTGATAAAGTATATCGAGTGTTTATGGGGATTGCTGGGGAGATATAAGACTAATGACTAAAGGGCTTTAAACTAAAATTGTAGTGTTCCGTCAGGTAGAGTAAGAGTTTTGCTCAATTTTTTGCAAAAAATTGCGGTTTTGAAAGGCAGAGCCTTCATCGCCTTTCGCAAAAGGCGAAACACTTAAAAAACTTAACAGCTTTCACATCAAAAAACAAGACAGGAGCAAAACCTAAAAATTCAATCAAAAGCTGGGGTGACGACAGGGTGAAAGCTTAACTAGCCCTCTAAACAGAGGAATGCACTATCCGAACCCACCCATCAAGTAAGCGAAGCGGACCCTTGATGGCAACAAAACCAGAAGATTAGCGAAAAACTAAAATGGCGACTAATAGTCGCCGCTACAATTTGCGATGTCATTTATGGTTTTGCGTTAAGGTCGCTGTTTGTGGAGGCATATGGTTTAGATATGTCATTTCCACAACATATTTATCATCTAGTTTGTTGTGTTCGTACTTTTGTCATTGAACAAAAGTACCAAAAATCAACGAGAGGGTGGGGACAGGTAGTTTGGTGCATTTTGGTATTTTTCGATACTACTTTGGTTAGCCGCCCAACTGCCTTCACGAAAAATACAGACAAAATGACTGGAGTTTAGATGAAACCGAAACAACGTAAGCCAGCTTTTGTTAGTCGCTGTTTGGTGGGGGTATATGGTCTTGCGATGTCATTTTCACACCAAAAATTGATGCCCCAAAAATAGTAGGGTGCGGCGCTCGACGCACCGCCGCACGAATTTGCAACAACGGCACGCAAGCCCTTGTGGTTGTCTGTTCACCAAAATTACCGATTGTACAAAATTCAAATAATATTTTAAGTTGTTTATTGCAATAAAACAGTCCTCTTACGCATTAACTTAGTGTAGTAGTTAATGCGTTGCTTTGCATTAAAGTATGGTTTGCAAATTGTCCTTATTTGTTGTATAATGACTGTGTATGTAATAAAAAGCTTAGGAGAATTTGTTTTATGAGTATTTTTAATATAAGCTTTCTTGGTGTGCGAGGGAGCATTGCTGTTGAAGGAGATGAATATAAGGAGTTTGGCGGAGCGACTTCCTCTGTTTTAGTAAGGCAGAATGATACAACAATTGTTTTAGATGCAGGCACTGGATTTAATCAGCTTAAAGAGCTTATTCCAAACATAAATAACCTCCATCTGCTTATATCACACACACATATTGATCATATTATTGGTTTATTATCAAATAAGCTACTATACGATAGCAATTTTAAAATGAAGGTTTATGGAAAAAAATACGAAGGGCTAACTATAAGAGAGCAGATAGACAAAATGATGACCCCTCCTCTTTGGCCTGTTTCAACAAGTTCTTTTAAGGCTGAGATAGAGTATATTGATATAGAAGAAGACTTTTTTATTGATGATGTTAAAGTTATGATAGCTGAGGGTTGCCATCCTAACGAAGCTTTAGTCTATAAGCTAGAATGCCAAGGCAAAAGCCTTGTTTATGCAACAGATTATGAAATAGATGACCTCTCTAAAGATAGGCTTTTAAAGTTTAGTGAGAATGCTGATTTGCTTATATGTGATGGGCAGTATTCTGCTTTAGAATTGCCATTTAAAAAAGGCTTTGGTCATTCTTGTTGGGAGCAAGCAGTGTCGCTTGCAGGAGAGGCTAAAGTTAAAGAGCTTTATATTTTTCACCACGATCCAAACCGAACCGATATAGAGCTAATAAAAGCCGAACGAAGTGTCGATAGTAAGAATGTGAGATTTGCTAGAAAGGGAGGGAGAGTATCGCTATGATCAATATAAATATAGAGCAACTGCTCAACATTAGCATTTCAATGGCTGCCGAAAAGAATGGCGATGTGTTGCTTGAAAAAATCCTCACCGATGCAATGTCTATAACAAACTGCGATGGCGGAACTCTTTATATACTAAACAATGACAAACTAGAATTTAAAGTTATGATAACTCGCTCTTTGGGGATAAAGCAAGGCGGAGCAAATGAAAAAATCGATCTTCCTCCTGTTTGGCTTGAGCGATCTAATGTTTGCGCTTATTCTGTTCTTGAAAATAAGCTTATAAATATAGCTGATGTATATAAAAGCGATTTGTTTGACTTCTGCGGGCCTATAAAATATGATTCAATCATTGGCTATCGTACAACATCTATGATGGTTGTGCCAATGGAGAATAACAAGGGCGAAATTATTGGAGTAATGCAGTTAATTAACGCAAAAGACGAAAATAATAATATTATCCCATTTGAAGAAGAAGGCGAGATTATTCTGCTTGCCCTCGCTTCACAAGCAGCAGTCTGCTTGACTAATATGAACTATTTAGTTGAGATTAAAGAGCTTATTGAGTCTATGGTTAAAACGATGTCGACAGCTGTTCATTTAAGAACACCTTATAATGTAACTCACACATCAAACATGGTTAAATATGCAGAAAAGTTCATTGATTGGCTAAATAATAAAGAACTTGATTGGAGCTTTACAGACGAAAAAAAGCGAATGTTTATAATGAGCATATGGCTTCATGATATCGGAAAGCTAATAACTCCCCTCGCTGTTATGAACAAGTCTTCAAGGCTTGCGCATAAACATGAGAGAATAATGGCAAGGCTTGATATAATCTCTCTTTTAACTGAGCTTAAAGCAGTTAGGGAAAATAAAAACTGCGAAAATGAGCTAAGAGAAATTGAGGAGGCTAGGGAGTTTATAACTGAAATAAACAGAGCCTCTTATTTTGGAAGCTCTCATATTGAGAGGATAACTGAAATTGCAAACAAAACCTATATAAATAGGGATGGCAAGGCTGAAAACTGGCTAACTAGTGACGAAGTAAAAGACTTAAGCATAATTTCTGGAACGCTGACAAGCGAGGAAAGGGCTATAATGCAGGAGCATGTTAGCATGACTGGCGAGATATTAAGCGAGATGAAATTCAAGGGTGCCTATGCACTTATACCGCATTGGGCAGTTACACACCATGAATTTTTAAACGGCACAGGATATCCAAACAAGCTAACGGCTGACAGCTTAGACAAAGAGGCACGTTTGCTGACTATACTTGATATTTTTGATGGGTTGGCTGCAAAGGATAGGCCATATAAAACTGGAATGCCAATTGATAGAGTGTTTAACACACTTGAAGCGATGGCAGAGGAAGGCAAGCTCGACAAAGAAATCCTCGCCCTTTATAAAGAAAGCGAAGTTTGGAACTAAACCTACTTAGACTAATGACTAAGAAGTTTCACACTAAACTTT
>CAYJEV010000099.1:0-6129 GCA_964369265.1 uncultured Oscillospiraceae bacterium | reverse complement strand
AAAATCGCCCCTGCGAGGAATATAAATAATCGCAGCGTAGTGAAGATTATTTATAAAAAGAATAATAACAAAACTGCACCTACAGCCATAAGAGAAGCTTGAACCTTTGCTTTATCCATACTACGACTTTTAAAAACAAGCGGAATGAGGACTGCGAGTATGCCATAAATACCATAAGCAAACTTTGCTCCAAGCATATTTGTTGGCTCTGAAAGGGCAGCAAGCATTGAAACGCCGAATGAAAACAGCAAAGTTAGATAGAAAAGGGCAGTGCCCGCTTTTCCCTCTTTTACTTTCACATTCAAAATTGCAAGCGATACCGCAACCACCAATAAGGCTATTGCCATATACAATAAAAGTGTCATCATATAAATACCTCCTCCTATGGTTAGTTATTTGTTTAATTTACTATTTTTGAGAGTTTGTCCATGCTTCAGCAACAGCCTTCGCAACAACTGGAACAACTCTCTCATCAAACATTGATGGAATAATGTTCTCGTCGTTTAAATCTTTTTCTTCAATTAGATTAGCAATAGCAAATACAGCCGCTCTCTTCATTTCCTCGGTAATTGTTTTTGCTCTAGCATCTAGTGCACCTCTGAAAATTGCTGGGAAGCATAGTGAGTTATTAACTTGGTTTGCAAAGTCAGAACGTCCTGTTCCAACAATTCTAACACCAGCTTCTTTTGCAACATCAGGCATAATTTCAGGAATTGGATTAGCCATAGCAAGCACAATGCTGTCCTTAGCCATTCTTGCAGCTAAGTCTTTTGTTAATATGCCAGCGCCAGACACACCAATAAACACATCAGAATTATCCATTGCATCAGCAAAGCTTCCCTTTTCATTGTTAGGGTTTGTTATCTTGATTAGGTCAGTCCTAGTTTTATCTTTAGTGTTTTCTGCTGAAACAATACCGTTTCTGCCAACTACAACTATATTTTTTGCGCCTAAATCAAGCAGTAGCTTGATAATAGCAACACCAGCTGCACCAAAACCACTAACAACTATCTTTGCATCAGCTATAGGCTTTTTAACTATTTTAAGGGCGTTTATCATTGCAGCAGCAACAACTATAGCTGTACCATGTTGGTCATCATGGAAAACAGGAATATCAAGAATTTCTTTTAGACGCTCTTCAATCTCAAAACATCTTGGAGCAGAAATATCCTCAAGGTTTATACCACCAAAGCATGGTGAAATAAGCTGTACAGTTCTGATAAGCTCTTCTGTGTCTTGTGTATCAAGGCAGATTGGCACTGCATCTACATCAGCAAAAAACTTAAATAGAACAGACTTTCCTTCCATAACTGGTATAGAGGCCTTAGCGCCTATATTGCCAAGTCCTAATACAGCTGAACCATCAGAAACTACAGCTACAAGATTCTTCTTTGCTGTGTATTTATACGCAAGCTCTGGGTCTTTAGCAATTTCACGACATGGCTCTGCAACACCTGGAGTGTAAGCCACACTTAAATCATCTCTGCCCTCTAGCGGAAACTTGCTTCCGATAGTTATTTTGCCACCATACTTTTCGTGTCTTAATAATGCTTCTTTGTTGTAATCCATTTTGCAATTCCTCCTTAGTAACCTGTTGTGTTTTGATTGTTTAATATTTTAACTGCTGAGCTAGTTCCTAGCCTGTCTGCCCCTAAAGAAATGAATTTCTCCATGTCCTCTCTAGTTCGTATTCCACCAGCAGCTTTTATTCTAACTCGACCCTTTAACTCTTCATAGAAAAGCTCAATGTCCTCAAATGTTGCTCCGCCTTTTGAAAATCCAGTGGAAGTTTTTATAAAGTCTGCCCCTGATTTTTCAACTATTTGACACATTTTCCTCTTCTCTGATTCTGTTAAAAGACAAGTTTCAATAATAACTTTAAGTACCTTGTTTCCAACCGCACTCTTAACAAGCTTTATTTCTGAAAGCAGTTCTTCATAACAGCCCGATTTTAAAAGCCCTATATTGATAACCATATCAATCTCATTAGCGCCCATTATAACTGCTTCTGATGCTTCTTTCGCCTTAACCTCGGCTGTGTTAGCTCCTAAAGGAAACCCAACAACTGTGCATATATTTATTTCGCCATTAAGCTCCTTTTTAGCAAGAGGTATATAGCAAGGGTTTATACAAATTGATGCCACTCTATGCTCCTTCGCTTCATTGCAAAGCTTAATTATCTGCTCTATTGTTGCATCAGGTGCTAGTAAAGTATGATCAACTCTTTGGTAAATCTGCTCATTTGTATAATCTAGCATTATATCCCTCCTATATAATTTTATATGGTGATGTATTAGCTTTAGATATGTGAATTTCATCTTTATTGAAATAAGGAGAGAAAATTTCAGCTAGCTTCTCAACTATTCCAATTTCAGTATGGTAGTGTCCAGCATCTATTATTGTCACACCAATGTCATTTGCTGTGTAAAACACATCAAGCTTTACATCTCCTGTTACAAAGCAATCTGCACTAATTTTTTTAACCATATTGAGCAGTGAGCCTCCAGAGCCTCCAATAACAGCAACCCTATTTATTTGTTTATCGCTATTATCAGAACATCTAACAGCAGCTATGTTGAGGCTTTTCTTAACCAAATTTGATATTTCTTCGGCTGTTACATAACTTTCAAGCTCACCAACGCAGCCATAGCCATAATCTAGCTTTTCAGCATCTATAACAGATATTGGAGCGATATTTCTAAGCCCCAAGCTCTCAGCTAGCACTGTGTTTACTCCAGGTACAGCTTTATCAAGATTAGTATGCGCCGATATAATGCTAATTCCTCTTTCAATGGCTCTATATACTGGCATGTTTGAGGTAAGTTTTTTTAGTGGTGTAAATATAACAGGGTGATGCGTTATCACTAAGTTTGCACCTAACTCCTCAGCCTCATCCACAACCTCATTAGTTAAGTCAAGGCAGAATAATATTGCTCTAACTTTCTCATTTTCATTGCCAACCAGTAAGCCAACATTATCAAAGCTCTCAGCATTAGAAAAAGGAGCGAAACTGTCTATTATATCTATTATTTCTCTTACTATCAAGGTTATACCTCCTTATTATATGCTTTTGTGTACCTTATATCAGTTCCAGCAAAAGTGATAACTCTAAACTCTCCTGCTATTCTTGAAGCGACTCTTGGAGTGTATCTCTCTTCAATAGCTGCAACACTTAAATTGCTATTGATTAAGCTCGGTTTTCCTGAAAGAAGGCGAGTATTGATTATTCCATATAGAGTGCTTATGGCAAACTGATTTGGAAACTCTGTTCCAACATCATCTAAAATTAAAAACTCAGCCTCGTTAACAGTCTTTATGAGCTCGTTATAATTATCATCACTCCTGCCAAATTTTGCAGCCTCTAAGCTATTTATAAGCTGATAAAACGGCAGATACATAACATTAAATCCCTTGTCTATAACAGTCTTTGCAATGGCAATTGATAAATGCGTTTTGCCAAGCCCAGGATTTCCACACATATATATACTGCTAGAATTTTCATTAAAGTTCATGGCATACTCTTTTGAGTTTTTTAATACATTTGCCATCTTTTCTTGTATGCTCTGCTTTGTGCCAGGCTCTTTATCGGATGAATATTTAAGCAAAGAAAAATTATCAAAACTACAATTAGCAAAGCTAGCTGGCACTCCTAACCTATCATAAGTAATCTTTCTTAAAAGGTCAGTTAAGCACTCGCAGTTTCTGCTTCCTATAACTCCCCTATCTTCGCATTTACTGCAAGTGTGTTGCTCATCAAGATAGTTTTCAGGCAAGTCTAGAGATTTAAGATAATTTCTAAGCTCTTGTTGCTTTTTTAGGTTTCTATTTTTAAGCTCTTCAAACATCGCCGGGGAATTACCAATCGCTATTAAGTTTTTAACAAGTTCTGCGCCTGTACCTGCAATTTCAGCCCTTATCCTTGCAACCTCTGGAAAACGCTCTTTAACTATAGCATTTCTCCTAGCTGTCATAATTCTATTATTATCTCGCCTTTCGCTTAATATTCTATGAGCTTCTTCATACGATTCTTTTGGATATGCCATTTTAGCGACCTCCTTTCCTTTTAATTACCATTTTTCTTCAGTTTTATTTGCCAGCATCTCCTCAATATCTCTATAAATTGATTGAGTGCTTGTTGTATCAATTGTTTTTGTGCGAATAGGCCCAGCCGACTTTATCGTTTCATAATAAGCCTTTGCATCTGTCATTGTTCTTATGCCTTTTTTATCCCACTCTTTCATTATCTTGTTTTGATAACGAAGGTTATATTCGCCCTTATTCTCTGCTCTAGTTATCTCATAGGCATACACTATAAGCTCATTTGGCATGTTAAACTCGCTTATCCAGCTTCCTAACATCTTAGCATCTTTTCCAGCAAACTGGTCTGGCGATGCCCCTATTAACGCTTTAACTTTATTTATGTTTCTATGGTAATCGAGCTTGTCAGCAATATAAGCATCGATTGTCGTTTCATCAACTCCACTAACAAAAAAGTTTTCAGCACAACCTCTAACTTCATTCACACTATTTCTTCCAAGCTCCATGCAGTAACCTATCACAGTCATTAAGAAATGTGTAGACAGAGAATAAAAATCAGTTAATACTAATATGTCATTTATCTCTTTATGAGTTAAAGGCTTGCCTTTTAAGCCTTCTGCCATTTCACGCACCTCAGCAATTTCTGGATTTTCATTGCATAAAAGTACTATTTCCTCCGTTTTGTATACCTTTCTTGTGGATACAAGCTGTCGACGCATTGCTTCTAGCTTCTCTTCGCTATCTGCCTCAACAACAGTAAAATCAGACTTTAAAACTCCCTCAGCTATCCAAAACGAAATTGCCTCTTTAGCTTCAAGCTGAGATACAGCAACAGCCTCTGCTATTTCAACAATATTAGGCAGTTCATTTGTATTGCTCATTATGTATAGTATAACCCTTAAAGCTTCAGATGAGGCAAGCTTCAAGGAATTGCTTATTAAAACTGGCACAGCGAAACTTCTTATCATTGAATCGCCATTTATGCTATAATTCAAGTATTTTCCTCCTAAATCGAATGAAAAGTATCGTTTTTGATGTATTTTCAATTCTGAATTACATTATATCATATAATTTTCAAAAAGTAAATAAAAAGGCACTGTTTTTTTACACTGCCAATTTAAAAAGTTAAGTCTGTTATCTAACAAACGCAACAACATCTTTTTTACGAACAGGCATAGAAGGCAAGCTTCCCTCCATATATCCAAGGGCAATTGTAACGCAATGGTTATATCCCTCTGGGATTTTTGAAGATTTTGATAAATAATCGCCTTGTTCAGTCATAAAAGCATATTTTGTTGCGCCTAAATAGCAAGACGCTATCCCCATTGACCACGAAGCTAAAAGTATATTTTGAGCTGCTGCACTAACATCTAGTAGCTTTGGTTCATGTTCATCTGTCGAAATAACAATTAAAGTTGGGGCGTTGTATAATAGTTTACTTTCAGGCTCTGCAACCATTGCCTTCGCTTTATCAGATCCAAACATCATAATGCCTTTTCTAGTTGCAAACTCAAGCTCTTCAATAAGCTCTTTATTTTGAATAACGCTAAAATACCACCCTTGCATATTATTTGCTGAGGGAGCAGAAACAGCTGCTTTTAATATTGTGTTTATCTCTTCATCTGTGATTTGTTTATTTTTAAAGCTTCTAATGCTTCTTCTGCTAAATATAGTTTCTAAAGTTGGATTTAGTTCCATTATATCAATACCTTTCTTGGTGTATTAGTTTATTATGGGTCGAAGATTTATAAATCAGATAGTAGGTTTTATAAGAAGGCAAAGGCTTGCAGTAATGCTGTCGCATTACAAAAGGCTTTAACACACTTATAGAGCCCAATATCTGTTTTATAAACTGATTCATATTATATCGGTCACCTATATAATATAGTGTAACATTTTCAGCCTTTTTGTCAAGTTGTTTGCCTTATTTATATTAGATTTAGAAAAAATCTAATATAAATTGTCCATTTGCTCGGTTGTCACATAGTGACGAGAGCAAGGACATCAAAATCGCCCCTGCGAGGAATATAAATAAACGGAACGTAGTGGAGGTTATTTATATTAGATTTAGAAGAAATCTAATATAAATTG
>CAYJEV010000098.1:0-6133 GCA_964369265.1 uncultured Oscillospiraceae bacterium | reverse complement strand
AAAAAGAATAGCGAGATTAAAAAAACGAAAAATACAGACAAAATGAATTTACTTTGGTGGAAACCGAAAGAGCGTAAGCCAGCTTTTGGTGGTCGCTTGTTTGGTGGGGGTATAGGGTTTTGTTATGTCATTTTTAGTTTTGCATGACCATAAATAGCACGCCAAAATTGATGTCCTAAAAATAGTAGGGGGCGGCGCTCGACGCACCGTCGTACGAAATTAAAATGGTGACTACTAGTCGCCGCTACAATTTGCATTGTCATTTGATGTTTTGCATGACCATAAGCAACCCACCAAAATTGCCACAGCCTAAAATATCATTCAATTAAAGTAATAACTGCAATGGCTATCTCATAGACTTATATATAAAGTTAAAAAGGACGGAATATATGAAAGTGAGAAGAAAAAAACTTGTTGTTTTGATGGCAGTTATGCTTGTAATAACTATCGTGGGGCGAGGGATTGAGTTTTTAACATCTTCTAGTGGATTTGTTGATAACTTAATGCTTTCTATCGCCAAGTTAGCAATGCCAACAGTTGGAACAACTCAAAATTTAGATGCAAGCAGTGAAATAGTGCCAGAAAGTATTTCAGAGCTCTCCCCTAGTCGAGCAGATAGTGACTGGAATACAGACAGCCTGTTTCATTTTGATGATAATAATGAAGAACTTCCATATAGTGATGATGGCTTTTACCCTAAAATTATTTTCCCAGAACAACAAGAGGAGATTGTTTTGCCTGAAATTCCAAGCCAGTATAAGCGATACAGAGAGGAAAGCGATATGGGAATATCAACCTCTGCTATTAAAAACCTAAGCAACTTTTCGCTGTCTACCTTAGAGGAAATAATAGGTTCAGCAAAAGAAATCGAGCTCGAATACTCAAAACAACCCGAAATCCTGATATTTCACACACACGCAACCGAAGCCTTTAATCCATATGATGATGGTTCTTATGACAATAGATATAACTGGCGCTCAACCGATAACCTAACCAATATAGTATCTGTTGGCGCTGTTATGGCTGAAACTTTAGAGTCGTACGGAATTTCAGTTCTGCACGACACCACACACCACGACTACCCAAGCTATAACGGCTCCTATGAAAATAGCGCTAAAACAGTTTCTGATTATCTCGATGAATACCCATCAATTAAACTAGTCATAGATATACATAGAGATGCTTTTGAAACAGATAATGGAACAATCGTTGCGCCTTTAGCCGAGCTAGATAGCGAAAAACATGCCCAAATTATGATTATTTCCTGTGTTCCCCTTTCGCTCGAGGATAACTCCTCAATCCCAGACTATGACATAAAACTAAAGCTCGCCCATGACCTCACCATAACAGGAGAAGAACTATATCCAGGGCTTATGCGGCCAGTTTCGGTCATGCATAATAGATATAACCAGCATCTCTTAGATGGTGCAATACTAATAGAAATTGGCACACATGGAGTCACTCTTGATGAGGCAAAGCGTTCGGCTGAAAAATTCGCAGAAATAATAATGGCTAATAATGGGTAAGTGTAAAGGCAATAATGAATAATAATAACAAAAAAGCTAGAATGGAAAATCCATACTAGCTTTTTAAAATGAAAGATATTACATATGTTCTTTAATATACTTGTCAACCTTGCCTTTAACAAAGAAGTCGTCATATATGTTTTGAGCGTAGCCATGTTTCTCATAGTATTTTTTATGTGTTAGCTGGCACACAACTATATACACAATAATGCCTATGAATAAAGCAGGTATGCTCATTTGTAGTCCGCCTAAGTTTATCTCCATCGCCTTAACGATATTATCAAATATTATGAACAGAGAAACACCAGTCACCAAAGAAACAACTGCGCCTTGTGTTGTTGCCTTCTTCCAATATAAGCCGCCTATAACAGCTGGGATAATTTGAATAATACCACCAGAAGCATAGTTACCCATAATTACAAGCATTGGTAAATCAGTCAAGCTGAACATAAAGGCAATAGCGCCTAATATAACAACAATAACTCTTGTACGGAAAATCTCCTTAGCTGCATTCTTAGTTAATCTCTCAGCTATAACAGCAGCATCATCGCCCTTTTCTCCAATACAAGGCTCTTTGTTCATGATGCGTATACCGTTTGTGATAACGTCGTTAGAAAGAAGACCAGACATAGAGATTAGTGTGCTGTCTAATGTACCTAGAGAAGCAGCTAATATAAATGTAACAACAAGACCTAACATGATAGGGTTGCCAGCGAAGTTTAGCATCTCTAAGAAGCCCATTTCTGGATTTGTGATAACTAAGCCTTTAGATTCTGCCGCAAGCACTGCTAAGCCTAAGAAGCCAAATATACCAAGCCATGGGCCTGAAAGCGCTGTCACAATAGCAGATTTCTTAACGGTCTTAACATCCTTAGCAAGGCAGATTCCCATATAGTTACCAGGATATACAAGCATTGAAATTGTGCTCATGAAAAGCCCTGAAGCAAAGTATGGCATGCTTTGAGCATTTTGGTCATTGATAGTCATGATTTGAGGGTTAGCCTCTGCGCCAATTCTTATCATTTCAAAGAAGTTGCCATCAAAAATAACTCCAACTGCATAGCAGAAAGTTATTAAAGAACCGCCAAGCATAACAACAGCAGAGAAGCTGTCAACAGCTGCAACAGAGCGTATTCCGCCTGTCATAACATATACTATAATAATTGAGAAAGCGATAGCAGAGCCTATAGTCTGGCTTATTGCTCCGCCTGAGGCAATATTCATTGCAAAGCCTAGTGTGCGTATTTCAGTTATAAGCCAAATAATATTAAAGCAAACTATATTTATTGAGATTAGCGCTTTAAGTTCTTTGCTTTGGTATCTTAGCTCCATCATATCTGGAAGAGTTGACATTCTATACTTCTTTGAAAGCGGCCAAATCTTTTCGCTCAAAAAGAACATTATTATACCAACCATAGAACAAGCAAAGATTATGTTCATTCCAACAACGCCAAAGTTATAGAAAAAGCCTACTCTGCCTGTGAAGGTGGAGCCTGAATAGAAGGTTACAATGGAAATCATTGCAACAGTAAACATATTCATTGATTTACCAGCTGTGTAGTATTCTTCGAAAGTATCTTTCTTTCTAAGGCTACGAATTTTTTTAGCAAAGCTTGCTTTGTATGATAGGATTAACACAATGATCATATAAATGACCATCATAATTAAAGGTATCGGACTTTGTATCATTTAGTTCACCTCTTATTTTAATTTTCGCTTTTATTAAGCATTATCATTTTTCTCCTCATAAATATAAAGAATAAATATAAGGGCTATCATTATTAACGCATTTACAATTAACCCAAACATAAAGGTTGGTATGCCCAGAACAAAACCAGGCTGGTTGTAAATCGAATTGAAAGGCGGAAACGCCATCGCATAAAATATAATGATTAATGCTATAATCGTCTTTCTCATAGTGCTCATATCTGCACCTCCTTTGCATACGCATTCATAATTTAAACAAGCAAATAACCCCATTGCATGTTCTTAGATAGGTTAAATATATCACAAATTTCGCTAGGAATTTTGATATAATCGTCCATGTTTTGCAATTATTATATCACATTTTAACTGGCATTTCCTTATTATTATGCAATAACTTTATATAACAATTGAAATTTCAGCGAAATTGATAAAATTATATCAAAAAAGCTAGAGGTTTTTACTATTATTTTAGCTATTATAACAAGATAATATGTGTTAAATACTAACTTATCTGCTTGACGGTTAAAAAAATTAGTGCTACAATAAGAATATTGTTAAATAACGATACAATAATAAGGAAGGAAAACAAAATGGAAATTAAAAATGTAATAGCAGAGCTTCTAAAAAAGAATGAAAAAATTGATAACATCTGGTTTATAGCTTGTGGCGGCTCATTGGCTGCCTATTACCCAGCGAAAATCTTCCTAGAAACAGAGTCTAAAAAGCTAAGAGTTGGCTATATGAACAGCAGCGAGTTTCTAAACAGCACACCAAAGCAGTTTGGAGAAAACTCCATACTTGTGGTTACTTCTCATCGAGGAAACACACCTGAAACAGTTGAGAGCGGAAAGTTCGGCAAGGCTAAGGGCGTTCCTGTAATCGCAGTTACATACAATAAAGAATCTCCAATTGTTGAGCATGCAGATTATGTCCTAACCTATAGTTTTGGCGAGGATAGAGATGTTGCAGAAGAAAAGACTATGGTTGGATTAAAGCTAGCTTTAGAGCTGTTAAATCAAGTTGAGGGCTATTCTCTCTACGATAAATTCTTAGATGGAATTTCAAAGATAGACAGTATTGTCAAGAAAGCGAAAGAAACAGTTCAGAAAAATGCTGACAGCTTTGCAGCTTCACATAAAGATGACAAAACTATCTACACTATGGCAAGTGGTGCTGGGTTTGGGGCAGCGCATATGCAGTCGACTTGTATTTTAATGGAAATGCAGTGGATAAACTCTGCGGCTCTTCATACAGGCGAGTTCTTCCACGGGCCTTTTGAGATAGTTGATGATAACATGCCATTTATGTTGCAACTTTCTGTTGGCTCAACACGTCCTCTAGACGAAAGAGCTGTGCGTTTCTTAGATAAGTACGCAAAAAGAGTTGAGATTATTGATGCAGAAAAATTAGGGCTTGGCGCAATTGATAGCGAGGTTGTGGATTACTTTAACCATAGCTTATTCAATAATGTCTATGCTGTTTATAACAAGAAGCTTTCCGAGATTAGAAACCACCCACTAACTACAAGAAGATATATGTGGAAGGTGGAATATTAGTGGGAACGCCTAAGGTTATAGCTATTGGGGATAATGTTGTCGATAGATACACTCACCAGAAAAAGATGTATCCTGGAGGAAATGCGCTTAACTTTGCTGTTTATAGCAAGATGCTTGGCAGCGAGAGCAGTTATATTGGTGTGTTTGGGAATGATTTTCCAGCAGAGCATATAAAATCTGCCTTAGCTGATTTGAAAGTAAATTTTAGTCGTTCAAGAGAAGTTATAGGAGAAAATGGCGCTGCGAACGTTGGGCTTGATAACGGAGATAGAGTATTTCTTGGGAGCAACAAAGGCGGAATTTCAAAGCTTAATCCAATAAAGCTTTCAGGCGAGGAGCTAGAGTGGCTAAAAGGTTTTGACCTGCTACACACTAGCATAAATAGTTACTGGGAAACTTCATTTGAAGAGCTTAAGCAGACTGGCATTATGATCTCGCTTGATTTTTCCAACAAAATAACAGAAGAGCATATCGCTAACATCTGCCCGTATCTTGATTTTGCGATTGTGTCTGTTTCTGATAAGAGCGAAGCAGAGATTTCCGATTTAATTTCAGCAATACATAAAGCTGGCACAAAGCAAGTTATTGCGACTATGGGAAGCAAAGGCGCTATATATTCAGAAGGCAACACAAAATATCACAGTAAAGCAAAGATGATAGAGGCAGTTGATACTTTGGGGGCTGGTGATGCATTTATAGCAGCTTTTCTAAATAGCTATATCGAGGATAGCGGCTCTGCTTTAGATTGCTTAGAAACAGCGACAGAGTTTGCGACAAAGATATGTTTGGTAGAGGGAGCTTTTGGCTATGGAATTAGCTATTAGCTTGCAATTTCAAGCGAAATAGTGTATAATTAAACGAAAATATAACAGGAGGTATAAGGAAATGATTAAAAGAGCAGATGAACAAAGAGTTCAAAAGACAGACGGTCTTAGAGGTGGCGTTGGCATAACGACTGCTATTAACTTTTTTGAGGGCGAAGAATGCTATAACGAGGGCAGATTATTTGCAATTAACACACTTCCAAAAGGCGCTTCAATCGGCTATCACAAGCATGAAAATGAATTCGAGATTTATTATATCTTATCTGGCGAGGGTCTAGTTAATGATAATGGCGAAGAGTCTGTTTTAAAGAAGGGCGATGCGCATATGTGTAAGTCTGGGGATTTTCATGGAATGGTTAATAATGGCGAGGAAGATTTAGTCTTTGTTGCGCTGGTTATAAGCTGTTAAGTCGTTTATATTAGATTGCTAATTTGGGTCGTGGGCATTTCGTTGCCTACGACCTTTAATCGCCCCAGTAAGGAATATGAATAAACGGAACGCAGTGAAGATTATTTATAT
>CAYJEV010000097.1:503-6305 GCA_964369265.1 uncultured Oscillospiraceae bacterium | reverse complement strand
TAGGCATAAGAAAAAGACACCACATTTGAAGTGATGTCTTTGTTGCTTAAAGTTTATAGATCAATTTTGCCGTAGATTGGAGCGTTGTTTGCCTCAGTTGGCTTTTCTCTATTTGGATTTGGTTGTTGAGATGGGGAAGGAGAATCGTTTCTCTTGCCGTGTGGTCTTCTATTGCCATCACGTCCGCCATGCCCCCCGTGTCCACCATGACCGCCCTTGTTGAAGCGACCCTTGCCACCATCACGTCTATCGCCACCATTTTTGTTGTTGCGTCCATGTGGCTTAGAGCCTTGGAAGCGGCGATTTGGGTTTGGTGTGTAGGTTGAGCCTTCAACAGAAATGAACACACGTCTGTTTGGCTCATCGCCTATAGAAGTTGATTTAACGCCTTCTATATCTCCAACAGTTGAGTGTATAACACGTCTTTCGTATGGGTTCATAGGCTCTAGAGTTATGCCACGTCCTGTTTTTAGAACAGTGCTAGAGATTTTCTTAGCAAGGTTCTCAAGAGTTTGTTGGCGTCTTTCTCTATAGTTGCCGCTATCAATAACAACCCTAGCATACTCGCCGTCAATTTTGTTAGCAGCAAGGGAGGATAGATATTGAAGGGCATCTAAAGTTTCGCCTCTCTTGCCAATGATTAAGCCGTTTGATTCGCCTAAAAGCTTTAGTACAATAACTTCGCCTTGGGTAGTTGCAGATACTTCAATATCATCAATCCCCATATTCTTGATAACTTCATTTAAATAGTCACGAGCTAAAGCGCCTTTAGAGCCTTCTTCAACAGGTTGTCCCTCAACAGAAAGATCAACTGTGTGGTAAGTTTTTGGCTCTTTTGTTTCAGCTGGCTTTTCTTTTTGAGGCTCGGCTGGCTTCTCTTGCTTTGGAGCTTTTGGCTCATTAGCTTTAGGAGCGTGTTGCTTTGGCTCTTGTTTTTTAGGAGCTGCGTTTTGAGGTTTAAAAGCTGGTTGAGGCTTCGCTACTTCCTCTGCTACCTCCATATATACTCTAACTTTAGCTGGACTTCCGCCAAACAGGCCTAAAAAGCCTTTTTTAGGCAGGGAAATAACTTGGATTTCCACCATATCTCTTGTCGTTCCTAATTTCTCGACACCAGACTCAATAGCAGCCTCGACATTAGGACCTGTTGCAATAATTTCTTTAATCACAATGAAACCTCCTGGTTTTATTTCATATCTTTATCAGTTACTTCAGTGTATTCTTCTCCATACTTTTCAGCATCTCTTTTTCTAGCTGCTGCAAGTCGCTCACGATTTATCTCTTTTTGTGATTTGCTTGATTTTTCAGGAACACCGTTAATTTCTTTCTCTTCACGAGCTTTTTTTCTAGCCTCAGCTTTTTCTTCTTTTTCTTTTCTTAGCTCTTCCTCAGCCTCTTCTTTTGCAATTCTAGCCATCTCTCTTGGATTCATTACTTTATTTAGAATGAATGTTTGGATAGTTTGGAAAGAGTTAGACATCAGCCAGTATAGACCAACACCAGCTGGAACTTGGAAGGAGATATAAAGGGACATTAAAGGCATCATGAACATCATCATGCTGTTCATAGCAGCGCCTTGTTGTCCAGCAGCAGTTGGTGTGTTTCTCATAGTCATTGTGCTCATTGTTAATGAAACAAGACCAGATAGAACAGGAATAGCAAGAAGCATTAAGTACATAGTCATTGCTTGTCCTTCAGAAGGGAAAAGCGTTGGTGTAATTCCTAGATCTATTCCTAAGAAGTTCATTTTAAAGTTAGTGATAGCCTCAACAAAGCTGCTATCTAATGAAGCGAAAGCATCAGGGCTTTGCTTAACTGCGTTAATAATGCTAATTTCAGAAGAGTATCTGCTCATATTATCAGCGCCTAGAACGGTTGTTGCAATTTCAGTAGCTTTTGCGATAGCATCCTCTGGTAAACGAAGGATGTGCTTTAGAGGATAGTAAATAACATCGATTACACCAAATAGAATTGCAAACTGCAATAAAGCTGGAAGACAAGAAGAAAGAGGGCTATATTTTTCTCTGTTGTATAGAGCCATTGTTTCTTGGTTTAGCTTTTCTTTGTTGTTGCCATATTTCTTTTGCAGGTCATCAAGCTTTGGCTTAATTTTAGCCATTGTAACCATGCCTTTTTGCTGATTGATTGAGATTGGAATGAAGATAACTCTGATGATTAGAGTGAAGATTAGTAGTGTGATACCATAGTTACCAACAAACTCATAGATATAGTGCATTATCCACCCTAATGGCAGACCAATTGCCGAAAATATAGACATTTAAAATTTCCTCCAAAATTTGCTTTTATCACCTTTATTTTTGCGGTGATCATAACCTTTAAATTGTCTTTTAAAGGTAAATTTATCTGGCACAGGATCATATCCCGCCAGATTAAATGGGTTGCAGCGCAGTATTCTCCAGGCTGCAAGAATTGAGCCTTTAATAGCTCCATGTTTTTCAATCGCCTCTAGCGCATAGGTTGAGCAGGATGGGATGAAAATACATCTTGGTTGAGTGTAGGGGCTAATTGCTTTTTTATAAAAGAT
This sequence comes from uncultured Oscillospiraceae bacterium, assembly GCA_964369265.1. GTDB lineage: Bacteria > Bacillota > Clostridia > Oscillospirales > Ruminococcaceae > DAMCAP01. The sequence goes on along the minus strand of CAYJEV010000097.1, from coordinate 3,760 downwards.
TATAATCGCCCTAAGTAGTTTTTTTAACATTTTCTTTGGTTATCTCGTTTAGATGTTCGGACATAGTTTTTAGAACCTTATCCATCTTAACTTTAGCAGTCTTTGTTCTCGCCACAAAAACAAAATCATATCCTTGCACTGCTTCTTTATCAAGAAGCCTAAAAGCTTCTTTTATAACTCTTCTAGCCCTGTTTCTATCATGGGCCTTGCCTATCTTTTTAGATGTTGTGATACCAATTCTGTTGTATCCAAGTTTGTTCTTCTCATAATAGCTGACAAGTAAAGGCGACGTTAGGCTTTTTCTTTTATAAAGCCTTCTAAACTGCCAGTTCTGCTTAAGTGTTTCCATAATCACCCACAAATAGTAAAAAAGGCCACAATCTTGTGGCCACGGTGTTTAAATTACTTTTATCAAACTTTAACTGGCGAGAGGCGCAAAACGCACCTCTTAACAGCAGCTTAGGGAATATCCCATATATCTGCTTCACCAATCTTAATTTAAGTAAATATTATGCAGTTAGAGTTGCTCTGCCCTTACTTCTTCTTCTAGCTAACACCTTGCGCCCGTTTCTAGTCTTCATTCTCTTTCTGAAACCATGCTCTTTTTTACGATGAAGTTTCTTAGGTTGAAAAGTTCTTACCACGATTGACATCCTCCTTTCGAGGTTAAAATAGCAAAGAAAGTTTTACCTTTCTTTTAGGCATTTGTAATCAAGCCATACTTTCGCATAGCCTAGTTACTCTATTATATCTAAAAACATGCTCCACGTCAAGTATAAATTATTCTTATTTTGCATTTTTCTTGCGTAGATTTCTAAAGAAACTGCTTAAAACCTCTGCGCATTCCTCTTTTTTTACTCCGCAGTCAATTATTGGGTTATGATTAAAGGGAAGTTTTGACAAATCAACAACGCTCCCAAAAGCTCCATTCTTTGGGTCAAAAGCCCCAAACACCACCCTTTTTATTCGGCTATTGATTATCGCTCCAGCGCACATAGGGCATGGCTCTAGCGTGACATAGAGTGTCGCTTTATGAAGTCGCCAACCTTTTAAAGTATCGCTTGCTTCTTTAATAGCCATCATCTCTGCGTGTGCTATTGGGTCTTTGGCGGTTTCTCTAAGGTTGTATCCTCTGCCGACTATTCTCTCGCCCTCATCGTCCTCCCAAACAACAACAGCTCCAACAGGAACTTCCATCATCTCGGCTGACTTTTGGGCAAGCTCTAAAGCGAGAAGCATATATTTTTCATCACAAGTTCCCATAAGCTATCACCAAACCAAGACCTATTGTAATTATTGACGGCACTGACAAAAGCGTCACTTTATATTTTTGCTTTTCGGTTAAAAAAGTTTTCGCTGGCTTTACATAAAAGAATATCTTATCCCTATTTAAAAGATAGACTAAAGCCAAAACTCCTAAAAGCATCATAAAGGCATAAGATATAACCGCCATTCCCATAAAAGCCTCATCCCCATAAGACTCAGAAACTAAAAGCAACACAGCCACATTAAAGTTGTTAAAGAAATGCACAAACATAGCTGGCAGCAAAGAGTTGGTCTTAACTGTTAGAAAGCCTAAGAATATCCCTAAAAATAATGTGTTTGGCAGTTGAAGAAAATTCCCATGCGCCAAAGAAAAACCAACAGAACTAACAACAATAGCAAGCATATCGCCATATCGCCTTAAAAGCCCTAGCAAAGCCCCTCTAAAAAGCAGCTCCTCCATAACAGCAGGCATAATGCAGATGTTAACCATGCTAAGCATAACTGCTATAGGATTTTGTGGCGACAGAAAAATCTCTTCCATTGCTTCAAGATTGTTTGAGAAAAGGGAGAATATCGCTGTTATAACAGAAGATGACAGCGCAGATATAACCGAAACGCCTATTCCTAAAGCGACTAATGATATTAGCGATTTAAGCTTCATCTTTCTAAAAGGAAAGAGAATTTCATTTCTGTCTTTGGCATAGCTATAAGTTATAATGCAAGGCACACCCATTGTAAACAGCGCAAGCCCTGTCATTAAAAGTTGTTCTGCAATTTCGGCAGCTTCGCCTGTGTACAAAGGCTCTCCAACCACCATTTCTGGCAGTATCCAAGCAACAAAAAGAAACACCACCTGCAACAAGAAAAACAAAAGCACCATTCCCATAAAAAATGTGACATCTCTTTTAAGCTCTTTTCTTTCGCTTTGCTTTCGCCATTCTCTGTATATCTGCCTTTCATATTCGGCATTAGTCATATTAAGATTATTATTCATATCCAAAAGCCTCACCTCCTAAACTATTTACTATTATACTATTATTGTTATAACATAGTCAAGGCTAGCTCTCAAGATACCAATAAGAGTTAAATTTATGCAAATAAGTTTTTGCGCCTTTTGGCATTTGTGTCAATGCATTAAACACATTATAATAATCGCCAACACCCATCAATATGCAGAAAATCCCCAAACTGCCTAGCACTGAAAATTGAGGGTAGATTAAAAATAAAATATATGGAATAAATCCAAACACAATATTAGGTAGTAGCGACATTGCAATATATCGCCTCTTGCTCATAGCTTCAGTTCCAACAACAAACATCATCCCTTTGCTGAGATATGTATAGACATAAACCGTTTCTTTAAAGCAGATTGCGTGCAGATACTCATGAGGCAATAATGTCATCAGAGAAAGGACAAACCCCCCAAAATTAAAGCTAAATCCGCCCTCCACTCTTTTCCCCACTATAATAATACTGATAATCAAAAGCAAAACAAACAACACAACAGAAAGCGCATTTGCTATAGCAGCCAGTTGCTTTGGGTTATCGGCTTCTTTAAATTTAACAGCGCCCTCTATATGCGGACTATGAGGCAGGCTGTTCATATCCCCATCGAACTTTCCTTTATATACAATTTTCGCCATTTCTTACAAATTAAGCCTCCTCGCTATATTTCATAAGGGCGAACTAGCAAGCTCGCCCTTATTTGTTTTTTATAATATTAGTTTACTCGTCATCGCCTTCGCTGCCAATAAACATCTCTTCTGTTGTTTGTTGAGCTAGCTTTAATTTTTCAGTTAAATCAGCTAAAGATTGGCTAGTTGCTAAAAGAGAGTTGCTTGTAGCCTCCAATACCTCAATAGATATCGCCATTCTGCCAGCCAAATGATAATACATTGCTTTATAATCAGGCATTTGATTCCCTCCTCACTTATGCTTTTTATAATATTAGTTTACTCGTCATCGCCTTCGCTGCCAATAAACATCTCTTC
>CAYJEV010000097.1:0-403 GCA_964369265.1 uncultured Oscillospiraceae bacterium | reverse complement strand
TGTTGTTTGTTGAGCCAGCTTTAATTTTTCAGTAATATCCGAAAGGGCGTTCGTTGTAGCTTCTAAGGCATCAATCGCTGTTGCCATTCTGCCAGCTAAATGATAATACATTGCTTTATAATCAGGCATTTTATTCCCTCCTCATAATAATTGTTTTACTATTTGTATAATGATAGGCGTTTTATACTTGGTAAGACGTAATTGACATTGACAAACATTAAATGACAAAGCAAAAATATATGCCCTCACCAAACAGCGACCCGAACACAAAACCATATATGACATCGCAAATTGTAGCGGCGACTATCAGTCGCCATTTTAGTTTTTTGCTAATCCTCTGGTTTTGTAGCCATCAAGGGTCCGCTCCGCTTACTTGATGGGTGGGTTCGGATAGTGCGTTCCT
>CAYJEV010000096.1:0-6433 GCA_964369265.1 uncultured Oscillospiraceae bacterium | reverse complement strand
CTGAAATTTTTTGAAAAAAATTTAGCAAAACTTTTACTCTACCTGACGGAACACTTCAACTTTAGCGGAACCCCTTAGCCATTAGCAAAAAACACCGCCTCTCGGCAGTGTTTTTCTATACTTATTTAAAAGCAATGATATTATAAACCAAAGTAATCAATAGCGCCCTTGAATATAGGTTGTAGCTTGTTGAAAGGTGCATTTTTGTGAATGTTGTCGCCGTAACGCTCTGTATGCGCCATCTTGCCAAACACACGTCCGTCTGGTGAAGTAATTCCCTCAATTGCGCAGATAGAGTAGTTAGGGTTAAAGCGTGTGTCAAGGCTTGGGTTGCCCTCTAAATCAACATATTGTGTCGCAACCTGTCCGTTAGCCACCATTTCATTTAAAAGCTTCTCGGAGCAAACAAATCTTCCCTCACCATGTGAAATAGCAAGATTATGTATGTCACCAACATTTGTGTGCATTAACCAAGGAGATTTATTTGAAGCAACCCTAGTTAATACCATCTTGGATTGGTGGCGAGAAATTCTATTGTAAGTTAGAGTTGGCCCGTCGCTCTCCGGCATAACAATCTTTCCGTAAGGCACAAGACCTAGCTTAACCAAAGCTTGGAAACCATTACAAATACCAATCATTAAACCATCTCTATTGTATAACAAATCATTAACAGCATCAATTATGCTTTGGTTTCTAAAGAAAGCTGTTATAAACTTGCCAGAACCATCTGGTTCATCTCCTCCAGAGAATCCTCCAGGTATAGCGATGATGTTGGAGCTTCTGATTAGCTTCTCAAACTGCTCAACAGACCACTTTATATCCTCTGGAGTACGGTTTCTAACAATAAACGTTTCAGTTAAAGCTCCCTCTTTTTCAAAAGCACGAGCTGTGTCATATTCGCAGTTTGTTCCTGCAAAAGCTGGAAGAAGAACTCTTGGCTTTGCAATGCTCGCCTTTGGAGCAATTCTTGGGGATGAGTTAGTATAGCTAAAAGTTGGAATTGCTATTTTAGGAGTTGGCATAGTTGTTGGGAACACACTCTCTAACTTGTTGTTGTATGGGCGAGATAACAGCTCAAGCTCTGCAATTTTTCCGTTGTGTGAAATTGCAAACTGCTCAACTGTATGCCCTAACAATGTAAAGCCTTCTGGAAGCTTATCCGTTTCAACAACAAATCCGCAAGGGATTTTTGAGAAATAGAACTCATCAGATAATCCCTCAATTAGTCTAACGCCAAGCCTATTACCAAGTGACATCTTAAATAAGCCCTCTGCTATTCCGCCAAAGCCTGTCACCCAAGCTGACTTAATCTCGCCAGACTGAATTAAGTTCTCAACCTTGTCAAACAGCGCCTTTGTATCTTCAAGGTTTGGAGAGCCATTTTTACCAAGCTTTGGAGCAGCAAAAGCAACAATGCTTCCAGCCTTTTTAAATTCTGGGCTAATAACTTTTGAAGCCTTAGCTGTTGAAACAGCAAATGAGATTAGTGTTGGAGGAACATGAACATCCTCAAAGCTTCCAGACATTGAGTCCTTACCGCCAATTGCCCCACACTCTAAAGCCATTTGAGCCTCTAACGCACCAAGCAAAGCAGAGAAAGGCTTGCCCCATGTTTCCCTGTTGTTTCCTAGCTTCTCAAAATACTCTTGGAAAGATAGGTAGCATTCTTTTCTTGAGCCGCCAACAGCAATAACCTTTGCAACAGATTGACAAACTGCAAGTATAGAGCCATCGTATGGTGATATTTCTGAAATGTATGGATCAAAGCCATACGCCATAACAGAAGCTGTATCTGTTTCGCCTTTTAGCAGCGGAATTTTCGCAACCATAGCCTGAATTGGTGTGTCTTGATGAGTTCCGCCAAAAGGAGTTAGTACAGTTGCTGCACCAATTGAGGAGTCGAAACGCTCAATAAGCCCCTTTTGTGATACAACATTAAGGTTGTTAACCATCTTTTCCATTCCTGAAATGAAGTTAGTTTTTTCATTAGCAAGGGCAGTAGTTGGCGCTTTAACAGTAACCTTAGCATGCTTTTGAGCGCCAGAGGAGTTTAAGAACTCTCTATCAAGGTCAACTATAACCTTCCCTCTCCACTGCATAACAAGTCTGCCTGTATCTGTAACATCAGCCACTTTTGTTGCTGCAAGGTTTTCTTCAGTCGCAAGCTCTATAAATTCCTCAAGATTCTTAGCCTCAATAACAACAGCCATTCTTTCTTGGGATTCGCTAATAGCAAGCTCAGTTCCATCAAGGCCCTCATATTTCTTTGGCACTAAATCTAAATCGATATGTAGACTATCAGCAAGCTCGCCTATAGCAACAGACACACCGCCAGCACCAAAGTCATTACATCTCTTTATCATCTTTGTAACAACAGGATTTCTGAATAAACGCTGAATTTTTCTCTCCTCAGGCGCATTACCCTTTTGAACCTCTGCTCCGCAGCTCTCTAAGCTCTCTTCTGTTAGAGATTTAGAAGAGCCTGTCGCTCCACCACAACCATCTCTTCCAGTTTTTCCGCCAAGCAGAACAACAACATCGCCATTTTCTGGGCTGCTTCTAACAACATTTTCAGCTGGAGCCGCAGCAATAACTGCGCCAACTTCCATTCTCTTTGCAACATAACCTGGATGGTATATCTCGCTAACAAGCCCTGTTGTTAGTCCGATTTGGTTTCCGTAGGAGCTGTAACCAGCAGCAGCGCCTGTTGTTATTTTCTTTTGAGGCAGTTTGCCCTTCATTGTCTTTTCAAAAGGAGTTAGAGGGTCAGCAGAGCCTGTAACACGCATCGCTTGATACACATAGCTTCTGCCTGAAAGAGGGTCACGAATAGCCCCGCCAAGACAAGTCGCCGCACCACCAAAAGGCTCAATTTCAGTTGGGTGGTTGTGAGTTTCATTTTTAAACATTAGTAGCCAGTCTTGATCCTCGCCATCAACATCAACATTGATATGCACAGAACAAGCATTGATTTCTTCTGAAACATCCAGCTTATCAAGCTTGCCATCAGCTCTAAGCGCTCTTGCGCCAATAGTTGCAAGCTCCATTAGTGTGATAGCTCTATCTTCTCTTCCAAGACGAGCCTTTAAAGAAAGATAATTTTCAAATGCCTGTTTAGCTGGCGCATATTCAATCTCAATATCGTCAATAGCTGTCATAAAAGTTGTATGGCGGCAATGGTCAGACCAATATGTGTCTATCATCTTAATTTCAGTTATGGAAGGATCTCTATTCTCGCTCTTAAAATAATCCTTACAAACCTTAACATCCTCAAGATCCATAGCAAGGCCATAGTCTTTTAGAAAATTAGTTAAGCCATTATCATCAAGGGAGATAAAGCCATTTATAACTTCAACATCTTTTGGAACTTCATATTCCATAACAAGAGTCTTTGGAGTTTCTAGGCTTGCCTTTCTTCTCTCAATTGGGTTGATAAGATAGTTTTCAATTGCCACTAACTGGCTCGCAGTTAAGCTTCCCTCAATTGTATAAATTATAGCGCATGAGATTAGTGGAGGTTCTTTTTGAGTTAGTATGCTAATGCACTGAGCAGCTGAATCGGCTCTTTGATCATATTGACCAGGCAGAAGTTCAGTCGCTATCACTGCGCCAATATCTTCTGGTAATGCGCTATACACATTATCAACTTGTGGTTCGGAAAAAACAGAGTCAACCGCTCTATTAAACTCCTCTGGTAATACCCCCTCAACATCATAACGGTTAAATACTCTAACCTTTGTTATGTTGTTAAGGCTAAGTGAGCTTTTTAAATCCGCCATAACTCCATTAGCTTCGCTTGCAAAGTCCTCTTTTTTCTCAACAAAAATTCTGTAAACAGCCATAGTTTTCTCCTTTAAAAGTTTTTTAATACTCCTACTAAGCCTTTATCGTTTAAACCTTTTATCTCAACACTTACTATATCTCCGTGTATGGCAGTTTGATCATCTGCCAAGCTTACATAGTTATAGTAGCTATCGTGTCCGCCTTTTTTGCTTTTTTCTATCAGCACTTCTCTTGTCTTGCCTATATGCTTTTGCTGATATTTAAGCTTATTTTGCTTTGTGACTGATGAAAGCGCTTTTGCCCTTTCATTTTTAATGCCATTATCTACCTGATCTTCCCTCGCCGCTGCAACAGTGCCTTCTCTTTTAGAATAGGCAAATACATGGGCATCTGCAAACTGCATCTCTTCAAAAAACTCTAAAGTCTTGTTGAAGTCCTCCTCAGTTTCTCCTGGGAAGCCTGCTATAATGTCTGTGCTAATAGCAATATCTTCGCCAAAAATCTCTCTTATTGAAAGCACTCTATCCTTAAACTGAGAAGTTGTATATCGTCTATTCATTTCCTTTAGCGTTTTATCATTGCCAGACTGCAAAGGAAGATGAAACTGCAAGCAGAACTTATCGCAAGATTTAAGTTTATTCAGTATTGTGTCGGTCATTAAATCAGGCTCTGTTGAACCTAGCCTTATTCTAAATTCCCCCTCGACTTTGCTCGCTTCTATAACAGCATCAGCTAAGTCAAGCCCGTCTTGCTTTCCATACATAGCAAGGTTAATTCCAACAAATACTATTTCTTTATATCCATTCTTCACCAAACCTCTGACTTCTTTAACAACCTCATCAATAGGCTTGTACCTAACAAAGCCTCTTGCAGTTGGTATGATGCAATAAGAGCAATATCTATTGCAGCCCTCTTGTATTTTTATGAAAGCACGAGTATGGCCATTAAAAGAGGTAACCTCTCTATGTTGGATATCATCTTTTTTATCAAAGCTAGAATAAAGCAAAGAGCTAACAGCTTTTTCATCTCTATAAAGAAGAAGTGTTTCTTTGATTTTTGCCTTATCTCTGCCACCAACCACAAAATCAGCAACAGACTTTTTCGCTTCCTCTGGGCTTACTTGAGGAAAACAACCTGTTAATAGTAACACGCTATTCGGGTTTTCTTTTTTTATCTTTCTTAAAAGCTTCAATGTCTTGCTGTCTGCCTCGCCTGTAACTGTACAGGAGTTGACAATAATTATATCAGCATTGTCATTTTCATTAAAACCCACTTCGCAAAGTTCTTCATGTATGAGCTGGGACTCATACTGATTAACCTTGCAACCAAGAGTTTCTATTCTAAAGGTCATTTCTCCACCATCCTTTTACTTATATTATATAGACTTTTTCAGATAAAAACAACAACAAATTTTTACTTTTAGCGATATATTACACAAAAAAATATCCCCTTTTATTTTCACTCATATGTTGAATTTAACCAATAGTTATGATAAGGTTATATATAGAAAGCCAATATGCATTGCTTAGGGTGCCCTATATTGGCATTTCGTTGTTAATATCTTAAAAACAACTTTTTTAAAGACTAAAAAATAAAAAATAGAAGAAAATAGCAATTAGTTAGGAATGGATGTATCATTTAGTGATAGTTTAAAAGCTTTCATATTCTTCCTTAATTTTTCGCTACTAATCTAAAACAGGAGTTATAATGTTAATACTTGCTTCCCAGTCACCAAGACGAAAAGAAATCCTTTCAATGATTACAACAGATTTTATTGTTGTTTCGCCAAAATTCGATGAAGTTATACCACAAAACCTAAGTCCAGCTGAGGCTGTTGTTTACCTTGCTTTAGAGAAGGCAAAAGAGGTGTTACACTCCCATCCGAATGACACTATAATAGCCTCTGACACAATAGTTGAGCTTAATGGGAAGATATTTGGAAAGCCACAAGACGAAGAGGAGGCTTTTTTTCATCTTTCTTCTCTTTCAGCGAACACACACAATGTGCATACAGGGGTTGCGATAATATCTAAAGATAAGGCTGTTAGTTTCTGCTCGACTGCAAATGTAACTTTTGATAAGCTTTCAAGCGAGGAGATAATCTCCTATATAAAATCTGGAGAGCCGATGGACAAGGCTGGCAGCTATGGCATACAAGGCTTGGGAGGAAGATTTGTTTCTCATATAAACGGAGATTACTATTCAATAATGGGCTTGCCACTGAATAGGGTTTATAGGGAGATAGCTAAATTGGCTAATGACTAAAGGTGAATGACTAATGGGTTTGCATTCAACTTGCAGTGTTCCGCCAGGCAGAGTAAAAGTTTTGCTAAATTTTTTTCAAAAAATTTCAGCATCAAAGGGCTGTCCCTTTGGCGCTTTCCGCAGAAAGCGAAACACTTTAAAAACTAAACAGCTTTCACCTACAAAATAAGTCAAGCACAAAAGTTTTTAGTCTAAGCAACAGTTAGAATGACAACAGGGTGAAAGCTTAACTAGCCCCCAAACAAATGAACGCACTATCCGTACCCACCCATCAAGTAAGCGAAAGCGGACCCTTGATGGCAACAAAACCATATGATTTACACAAAATTAAAATGGCGACTAATAGTCGCCGCTACAATTTGCGATGTAATTTGATGTTTTGTAT
>CAYJEV010000095.1:0-6482 GCA_964369265.1 uncultured Oscillospiraceae bacterium | reverse complement strand
TTTTTTAAGAATTTCGCTCACTGCGGTGAGCGCCAAAGGGGCAGCCCTTTGATGCTGAAATTTTTTGAAAAAAATTTAGCAAAACTTTTACTCTACCTGACGGAACACTGTAAGTTAAGTGTAAACAAAAAGAATGCGGAAAGATACCTCTCTCCACATTCTTAACAAACATTTTGGTTTTAAACAGTTTTAGTATGCAAATGTGGAAAACTAAGCCTTGTAAGCCACAGCCTCAATCTCAACTAAAGCGTTTTTAGGTAGGCAAGCAACTTCAAAAGCTGCTCTTGCTGGGCAATCGCCCTTGAAATGCTCAGCATAAACGCCATTCATGTCAGCAAAGTCGCCCATGTTCTTTAAAAGAACAGTTGTCTTAACAACATCGTTCATAGTGTAGCCAGCCTCTTCAAGAATAGCAGCCATGTTAACCAATGCTTGGTTAGTTTGCGCCTTAACGCAAGTATCGCTTACAAAATTGCCTGTAGCTGGGTCAATTGGAAGTTGACCAGAAACATAAATAAAGTTGCCAGCAACAACAGCTTGGGAATATGGGCCGATTGCACCAGGTGCTTTAGTAGTAGAAATAACTTTTTTCATTTTCGTTTCCTCCATAATTGTTTTAATTGTATAGGATTATTTTACCATTATAATATTGATAAGTCAACTGCAAAAGCAAGTTATCAACATTTAAGAGCTAATATGTTGAAAGCTAAGCTTCCTCGCCCTCTAAAGATACATCATTAGCAGCATTTTCAGCTGCTCCGCTCTCAATATTGTCGCCAGCTTCGCTGTTTAGTTCGCCTTCAATCTCTTCGTCGTCTGCGTTTTGTTCTCTAGCAGTCTTAGTCATCGTAACAACCTTAGCATCCTCGCCAATTCTCATAACTCTAACTCCGCCACCATATCTAGACTGAACAGAAATATCAGATGGGTTAATTCTGATGATAATGCCATCGTCACTAATTAAAATAACGTCTTCAGTTGGCACAACCTTAGTAATACCAGCAACAGGGCCATTTTTAGAAGTCTTGTAGTTGATAGTACCCTTACCGCCTCTTGACTGAATGCGATATTCTTCAATATTGCTTCGTCTGCCAAGTCCCTTTTCAGAGATAGTAAGAACAGTGCCTTCCTCATCTGTTTTAACAGAGATAGCGCCAACGATATGATCCTCTTCGCCAAGCTTAATCGCCTTAACACCCCTTGCAGTTCTGCCAAGCTCTCTAGCATCATTCTCATTAAAGCGAATAGACATACCAAGCTTAGTCGCAAGGATGATATCGGAGTTGCCGTCTGTAAATTCAACAAACGCAAGCTCGTCATTATCGTTTAGTCCAATAGCAATTAGACCATTCTTTCTAACATTTTGGAAATATGAAATATCTGAACGCTTAATGATACCGTTTTTAGTGACCATAACCATATAGCCTTCGTTATCATTTTCTGTCATTTTAATAGCAGAAGTAACCTTTTCTCCAGCCTCAAGCGGAAGCAGATTAACAATGCTAGTTCCCTTTCCAGTTCTGCTGCTTTCTGCAATTTCATATCCCTTTATGCGATACACCCTGCCCCTTGTTGTAAAGAACATTATGTAATCATGGGTAGAACAGCTGAAGATATCCTTGATAAAGTCCTCATCATGGCTCTTCATGCCAATAATTCCTCGACCGCCACGCTTTTGTATCTTATAATTTTCAGCAAGCTGGCGCTTAACATAGCCAAGATGAGTCATAGTGATAACACATTCAGCAACAGGGATTAGATCCTCAATGTCAACCTCTCCGCTAACAAACTGAATAGCAGTTCTTCTCTTATCAGCATACTTAGTCGCATACACACCCATCTCTTCCTTAATGATATTAAGAACACGAGAACGGTTCGCTAGTATATCCTCTAAATCTGCGATATGTAGCTTAATTTCAGCAAGCTCGCCCTCAATCTTATCTCTTTCAAGACCAGAAAGTTGACCAAGACGCATAGCCACAATAGCAGCGGACTGAATTTCAGTAAGCCCAAATCTCTCCTCCAAAGCAAGCTTTGCAGCAGATTGGTTAGGGCTTTTTCTAATAAGCGCAATAACCTCATCAATAAAGTCAAGCGCAATTTTAAGCCCCTCTAAAACATGGCTTCTCTCTTTAGCCTTCTTTAAATCAAAGGTTGTTCTTCTAACAATAACCTCTTCTTGGAAAGATAGATAATGAGAAAGCATCTCTTTTAGTGTTAGTACCTTTGGCACACCATCAACAAGAGCAAGCATAATAACGCCAACAGTTTCCTGCATTTGAGAATATGAGTATAGCTGATTTAAGACAAGAGCAGTATTCGCATCTCTCTTTAGCTCCATTACTATTCTCATACCTTCTCTGTCCGATTCATCTCGGATATAAGAAATTTGGTCAATTCTCTTATCTTTAACCAGCCTGTCAATGCTCTCGACAAGCCTTGCCTTGTTAACGCCATAAGGTATTTCTGTAACAACAATTCTCTCTCTATTATTGCCCATTTCCTCAATATGGGAAACAGCTCTAAGAATTATCTTGCCCCTACCAGTACCATAAGCAGATCTTATCTCTCTAGTTCCCATAATAACTCCGCCAGTTGGGAAGTCAGGTCCTGAAATAGCTGTCATTAGCTCGTCTAAAGTTGCGTCTGGGTTGTCGATAAGGATGTTAATGCCGTCAACTATCTCCCCTAAGTTATGAGGAGGGATGTTAGTCGCCATACCAACAGCGATACCTTGAGAACCATTAACCAAAAGGTTAGGGAAACGAGAAGGCAGTACAGTTGGTTCCATCAAACGATCATCAAAGTTTGGGGTCATATCGATAGTATCTTTATCAATGTCTTGAAGCAGACCCATAGATAATTTTGCCAGCTTTGCTTCAGTATAACGATAAGCAGCCGCTGGGTCGCCATCGACAGAACCGAAGTTACCATGACCATCAATTAAAGTGTATCTCATAGAGAAATCCTGCGCAAGACGCACTAATGCATCATAAACAGAGCTATCACCATGAGGATGGTACTTACCAAGAACAGAACCAACAGTATCTGCGCATTTACGATAAGGCTTGTCTGGCAGTATTCCATTTTCAAATAATGTATATAATATACGTCTATGTACAGGCTTTAAGCCATCTCTAACATCTGGCAACGCTCTGCTGACAATAACAGACATTGAATAGTCAAGGAAGCTTTTTTGCATTTCATCGCCAATGTCAATTGGAATTGTCCTTTGTATAATTTGTTCTGACATATTGCTCTCCATTTCTAAATTAAATAGCTCTTTGCTCTAAAAAGTCCATAAGCTTTAGCTCTTCCAAAAAATCATCATAATCGACAACTGCCTCTCTAGGAATAACCGCCGACCATTCATAAGAAGTTAACACAACAGCTTCCTCGCAATATAAAAGAGTTATAACAGGATAGCTAGCTTCTCTAACATTCTCCCCTATCTCGACAGTGACAAAATCATCTGTGAAATTAGCAATAAGCATTTTATCCTCTGGATTTGCCCTTTTATAGCTAAGATAGGTTTTTGAAGTTATAGTTTTTGGAAATATAAGGCTATAAAAGCAAAGCTGATAAAGCCCAACACTAAATAAAGCAAACAAAGCTAATAAATAAATCAAAGAACCGTTATAGAACATAAGCCCTAAAACAGCAGTTGCAATTTCAGCGAGTCCAACAATAGTCGCTCTTTTTTTGCCGTTAGACTTTAAAGCCATTCCAGCACGAGTAGCGAACTTTGAATAGTCCTCAGCTGAAAGAGAATACACAATTTCTTCATTCATAATCTCTATAATCCTTTGCACTTTTAGTTAAATATCAAGATTCTTAACATATCTTGCATTCTGCTCAATGAAATCACGACGAGGCCCAACTTTATCTCCCATAAGGATAGTGAAAATCTCATCTGCCTTCATAGCATCATTCATAGTAACCTGAAGAATAGTTCTAGTATCAGGATCCATTGTTGTTTCCCAAAGCTGAGTCGCATTCATCTCACCAAGACCTTTGTATCGCTGAATGTCAACTTTTTCGCCATTTGGAGCAACTTCTTTGATAGTATTTTCTAAATCTTCTTCTCTAAACGCATATTTAACATGCTTGCCACGAGCAACTTTAAATAGTGGAGGCTGAGCGATATAAATATGTCCATTAGCAACCAAAGGCTTCATATATCTAAACAAGAAGGTTAAAAGCAGAGTTCTGATATGAGAACCATCGACATCGGCATCCGCCATTAAGATTATCTTGCCATATCTTAGCTTTTCTAAATCTAAATCCTCGCCAATAGAACATCCCAAAGCTGTAACAACAGGCATTAGCTTTTCGTTGTTATAAACCTTGTCTATTCTCGCCTTCTCAACATTAAGCATTTTTCCCCAAAGAGGCAAAATAGCCTGATATTTTCTATCTCTTCCGCCCTTAGCAGAGCCAGCAGCGGAGTCACCCTCAACGATGAAGATTTCTGTTTTGGTTTTGTCGTGTTCGGAGCAGTCGGCAAGCTTTCCAGGAAGTGTGCTATTTTCCATAGCATTCTTCTTTCTAGTTAGCTCACGAGCATTTTTTGCAGCCTCTCTAGCCTTTGAAGCAGTCATAGCCTTTTCGACTATCGCCCTTGCCTCTGTTGGATGCTCTTCAAGATAACGAGCAAGCTTTTCAGACACTAACGAGTCAACAGCAGTTCTAGCCTTTGAGTTTCCTAGCTTTCCTTTAGTCTGTCCTTCAAATTGAGCCTCTGAAAGCCTAACTGAAATAATAACAGTAAGCCCTTCACGAACGTCCTCTCCTGAGAAGTTTTTATTGCCTTCTTTTAGGTAGTTTTGCTTTTTAGCGTAGTCGTTAATAACACGAGTTAGAGCTGTTTTAAAGCCGACTTCGTGCGTACCGCCATCGCCTGTACGAATGTTATTAGCAAAGCTTAAGATGTTTTCGTTGTAGCTATCGTTATACTGCATAGCAACTTCTGTCATAACATCATTGATAGTGCCTGTCATGCGAATAACTTCAGTTAGCGCTTCAAGCCCACGTCTTTGGTGAATATGTTCAACAAAAGAGCCAATACCGCCCTCATAACAAAGCTCAACAACCTGCTCTTCATCTTCTCTGCCATCAATAAATGTTATATGCACACCAGCGTTAAGGAAAGCTTGCTCTCTAAGCCTATTTAATAGGACATTAAAGTCATATTCTGTTTCCTCAAATATTTCGGCATCAGCCTTAAATGTAACAATAGAGCCTTTTGTTTCGGTTGCCTCGCCCTTAATAAGCTCGGTTACCTCATCTCCTCTTGAGAATTTTTGTGTGTAGATATTTTGTCCGTTGTGAACCTCAACCTCCAGCCATTCTGAAAGCGCATTAACAACAGACGCACCAACTCCATGAAGTCCGCCAGAAACAGAATATCCGCCTCCTCCAAACTTACCACCAGCATGAAGCTTTGTGAATACCATAGTCACAGCAGGAATGTTATATGTTGGGTGAATTCCAACAGGTATACCACGCCCATTATCGGATACTCTAATAATATTATCTGGCAGAATTTCAACAGTTATCTTGTCGCAATATCCTGCCAGCGCCTCGTCAATTGCGTTATCCACTATCTCATACACAAGATGGTGAAGTCCAGCAGAAGAGGTGCTACCAATATACATACCTGGCCTACGACGTACAGCTTCAAGCCCTTCTAAAACCTGAATCTGATCAGCGCCATATTCTTGTTCAACCTTTGCTAAATTAATTTCATTGCTCAAAATATTAACCCCCTGAATCTAAATGAATAACCTTATATAAAACCAACAACAAATAATTTGAGGCTGGAATTTTACTTTGGATGCTTATATATTCTTCCCTTTAATGTAACAGACGATATCTGGCTTAAATACACCCTCATCCCAAAATCAGACTCGACTATAACCGCCGATTTTGGAAGCTCATCTGTTATTGACGTTATCATCATTTCTTTTTCGCATTTCTTTAAATACTGTTTTGTTATCTCGGAAGCTCCAGCTGTATCAAGGTCAAATATACCAACCAAATCCTTGCTACTAACTACAACCTCTCCCCCTAAATGTAAATACATATTTTTACTCTTTCTATTTTAAGCTAAAACTCAATTGTATCAAAACCTTATAGCTATCATTAACAACTGAAAAATTATTCAATAAGATACTAATTTAAATTGCGTTTTATAATCTCTTTGTTTCTGAACATACACTCATCTATATGATGAAGATAATCCATTATATTTGGATAGTTATTTTTATCATAGTGGGCATATCCAATAGCAACACCTGACAAATTACTATTGTCAAATGTTTTAAATTTTTCTTGTAAAACAGGCAATATTTTTTCTAATTGTTCAAGTGGAGCATTGTATAATATTGCTGTAAACTCATCTCCACCAACACGATAAGTTTCTCCGTATTTACTTAAGTATTCTCTTGATAACTCAGCAAACCAAATTAAATAATTATCGC
>CAYJEV010000094.1:0-6695 GCA_964369265.1 uncultured Oscillospiraceae bacterium | reverse complement strand
GCTCGAGGGATTCGCTTTTCTGCGGAAAAGCCACGCTGGTTGAAATAGTCCGCTGGACTATTTCAAAGAGCCAGCTTTCGAATCCCAATAACACCAAAATAAAATAGCTTACCCAAAAGGGAGAGTGATTGTATGCTCGAGGGATTCGCTTTTCTGCGGAAAAGCCACGCTGGTTGAAATAGTCCGCTGAACTATTTCTAAGAGCCAGCTTTCGAATCCCAATGACACCAAAATAAAAATAGCTTACCCAAAAGGGTAAGCTATTTTTATGGCGGAGAGAGAGGGATTCGAACCCTCGGAACGGGATTACCGTTCACACGATTTCCAGTCGTGCGCCTTAGACCAGCTCAGCCATCTCTCCAAATATTAGCAGTAGAAATAAGTCCTTAAACGGTTTATCGTCGACTGCTATGCTATTATACATTAAGAAAAAGGATAAGTCAAGGGGTTTTTAAAGATTTTTGGCAATTTTTTTGATTAAATCTGAAGTTTGTGCAGAAGTGTCAGAATTTTTTAGAGCATAGGTTAAAATTGCTTCAACAGCACCAAACTTATTTCCCATATCAAAACGTGTTCCAGAGTATTCGCAGCCTATCATGCCTTTTGTTTCAGCTAAAGTTTTCATTGCGTCAGTAAGCTGAATTTCTCCGCCCTTTCCAGCAGGGGTGTTTCTCAATATATCAAAAATTTCTGATGGCAAAACAACACGCCCTAAAATAGCATAATTTGATAGCATTTTTTCAGGAGAAGGTTTTTCTATCATGTCAGTTACTAAAAAATCAGTAAACTCATTTTTTAGCCTGTTAACAGAGCCATATTTGTGTATTTCCTCTGTTTCGATATGCTTAACTCCAAGAACACCTAAGCCGTGCTCTTTATATAAGTCGCAAAGCTCTTTTGTTGCGCTAACATCTCCCATAATAACATCATCACCATACAATACAGCAAATGGCTCTCCAGCAACAAAGCTCTCAGCACAGCTAATTGCATGACCTAACCCAAGCGGCTCACCTTGCCTAATATACGATATATTAGCAAGCGAGGATAGGGCTTTAAGCTCATCTAAAACTTGATGCTTGCCAGACTTATCAAGACGATACTCAAGCTCTGGCGAACGGTCAAAATGATCTTCAATAATATTCTTGCCTCTTGAGGTAATTATTAAAATATCTGTTATACCAGCATCGACAGCTTCCTCAACTAAAAACTGAATTGCTGGCTTATCAACTATAGGATACATTTCTTTTGGCATAGACTTAGTTGCTGGCAACATTCTAGTTCCCAAACCAGCAGCTGGAATGACAGCTTTTGTTATCTTCATAATTTTTGCTACTCCTTTTAAAATAATAGGCACAACGAAATTCGCTATGCCTTTTTTATGTTACATTGGTGGTAATAGTGGAAGAGCAAGGCTAGTTAAATATCCGGCGAAGATAAAGTATGCAACTAAATAAGCGCCTAAAATAGCAACAACAGCAACTCTATTGGGATTACCTTTATAAAATAGGTATGAAAGATAAGTTCTGCTGTCGGCATTACTGCCAGACTGCATTCTTAGTAAGCTTATCTTTGTTATAGCATTTTGAAGTATGAGCTTGTTAGCGAACATACCGCAAGCTATTCTCAAAATTATATCCAAATATCTAATTTTGCTAGACATTAAAAGCATGCTTTCCATAAGAGCTTCATCAAAAGGAATTGTCACCCCTAAATACTCAGGAGCCATAGCCTTAAAAAGCTCTGCGGAATAAATTAAGGTTGGTATAGCCATAAAAGCGGATATTACCATTAAGATTGCACCAATCTTATACTGCTTTCTATATATAAAGTAGAAATAGGTAAAGAAGAATGCAGCTAAATTCCAGCTCATTTGCATAGGCGCGTGAATTAGCGCTCTAAAGCTTCTTATAAAATAGTTGGTGTTAGTCCCCATATAAGCTGCAAGCTCAGTTAAGGTTATGCCACTTATTGTTTCCTCGTCTTTTTTTGGTGCAAAGCTATTGTCTGTTGCAGCAGAGCTGTTAAGAGATTTTATAGGCGCACCGCAAGCGCTGCAAGTTTCAGCCCTTGGTGAGTTTATGTTGTTACAGTGAGAGCAAACAATGTTAGAGCTATTTTCTGCCTCAGCCTTTCTAAAGCTTGCTGGCATCTCCCAAACATAACCTTCTTTATGTTTAGCGTGATAAAAGCACTTTTTATTTTCAAAATAGCATGAACGATGAGAGGGAGCTCCACAATCAGGACAAACCACAATATCGTCGCCATCTTCAAAAGGCTTTTCGCAAAAAGGACATATAAGTCCTGTGTATTTATTCATATTGCCTCCGTAAATAATATAGTATGTTTGATAGTATAACATATTAAGGAAGAAAATAACATACCCTTTTTAAAATAATTATATGAATAATTATTACCTTGATATTAAAAAGCAATATTTACAAATTATATTAAATAGGTTATACTATAAAGAATAAAACAACAAGGAACTATTACAAACACAGTTTGCTAATAGCTATCCAGCTAGGGAGGGTTATCTTGTTACAAATAGAAGAAGTAAGGGCAGAGCTTAGCCGTATTTTGCAATCTCTTCATCAACTAGAAGAAGAAATAGATTATAAGCGCTTGTGCGAAACAATAGATAAACTAGAAATGTCAACAACAACAGAAGGGTTTTGGGATGATATAGACAATTCGCAAGCTGTATTAAAAGAGCTAAAGTCGCTTAAAGACACAGTCGAAGCCTTTAGAACAATGCAGAATGAATGCGAGGATACAGAAACATTAATTGAAATGTATCGAGAGCTTGGCGACTATCCTTCATTAGAAGAGGCAAACTCTTGCTTAAATAATATCAAGCCTAAAATTGAGGCGATGAGATTGTCGACTTTGTTATTGGGAGAATATGATAAAAATAATGCTATAATTAGCTTTCATGCTGGTGCTGGTGGTGTTGAAGCTCAGGACTGGGTTGAAATGCTTTATAGAATGTATACCCGCTTTGCTGAAAAGAGAGGGTATCGCTTTAAGGTGCTTGATTATATTAATGGCGAGGAAGCTGGTATCAAAAGTGCCTCTATACTTATTGAGGGCGAAAATGCTTATGGCTTTTTAAAGTCTGAAACAGGTGTGCATCGTTTAATTAGAATTTCGCCATTTGATTCATCAGGTCGCAGGCACACTTCTTTTGCATCAATTGAGGTCATGCCTGAAATAGTGGATGATATGTCTATAACAATAAATGAGGTCGACTTAAAGATTGACACATATAGGGCTGGCGGAGCTGGTGGGCAGCATGTTAACAAGACTGAATCGGCTGTTAGAATAACTCATATGCCAACTGGAATTGTAGTTGCTTGCCAGAATGAAAGAAGCCAGCATATGAATAAAGAGGTTGCGATGACCATGCTTAAAGCAAAGCTTGCTGAAATTAAAGAAAGAGAACACCTTGATAAAATAGAGGACATTAAAGGCATACAAAAAGATATTGGCTTTGGAAATCAAATACGCTCATATACTTTCATGCCGTACACCCTTGTTAAAGACCATAGAACAGGTTGCGAAACAGGGAATATAAATAGTGTAATTGATGGTGCTTTAGATGAGTTTATCAACGAGTATTTAAAGCAAAAATCTCAAGGGAGTTTAGGAGACAATTAACAAAAATCTCGGCGCAGTGAAAAACTGCACCGAGATTTTAATTTTAGTTAGCGCCAAAAAGGAATTGCGCAAAATCAGAATCTGGAGATATAACGATGGTAGTATTATTATCAGGTAGGGTAGCTTTATAAGTTTCAAGAGTTTTGTAAAACTCATAAAAGCTAGGATCAGCATTGTAAGCATCATTATAGATTTGGGCAGCCTCTGCATCGGCAGCGCCTCTAATTCTTTGAGCTTCTGCATTTGCCTCTGCTGTTATTTTAGCGGCTTCAATGTCTGCTGCTGCTCTTATCTTTTGTGCTTCCTCTAAGCCTTCTGAACGATACTGTTTAGCCATCTGCTCTCTCTCTGTTCTCATACGATTAAAGATATTTTCGTTGTTACTATCTGGATAGTCAGTTCTTTTAATCTGAATATCAGCAACCACAATTCCATACTCGGCAGTAATTTCATTTAGCTCTGTTGCTTTTTGCTCAAGCATATTATCGACATAAGTCTTGTTTGAGATTAAATCATGGGCTGTTGTTAAGCCGATTCTTTCATTCATTTTTGAATACATTAAATCCTCAATACGCTGACTGGCAGAATAAATAGAATTCATAGTAACTTTAAAGCGTATAGGGTCAACTATGTACCACTGGGCGTTGTTATCCAGTATAAGGACTTTTTTATCGGAAGTTATAACTTCACGAGGTGAGGTGTCATAAGTTATAAGTCTGTTGTTAAACTTCTCGATTCTATCAATAAACGGAATTTTAAAACGAAGACCAGCTCCATTTTTAAGTGTTACTCCCTCATAATAAGAATCGTTTTGCAGGCTTAAAAATTGCTCATCGCTAATATTATTAACATCAACAGCTATTATCTCATTAAACCTAAACTTAATTGCATGTTCAGTTTCATTGACAGTGTATGTAAATGCGTTAAAGATAATGACAAATAAAACTAAAGCTATAATTGGAAGAAAAGCTTTGAAGCTGTTATTTTTAGGCTTTGGAACAGGGTTACCATTTTCGTCAAGCTCAACAAAGTTCTTTGGAGGCTTTGGCGACTGAAACTTTTTGCTAAAATCAGAAAAATTCATATATTTGCCTCCTCTACTTAATATCAAACAGCTTCATGCTGTTTTCATCGTCCATTATATAGATGTTCACACCACTAAGCACTTCATTTATTGTTTCAAGATAAATTCTAGTTCTTGTAGTTTCTTGTCCGCCTAAATAAACTTTGTATAGCTCCTCATAAGCAACAACCTCAGCCTTAGCAGCCTCCACACGATTGTTAGCATACGCCTCTGCTGCACCAAGAACCTCGGCAGCAGAACCTCTTGCTAATGGAAGAATTTCGCTTTGATAAGCATTAGCCTCATTTATATAAGCAACCTTATCCTCCTTAGCGCCAGCTACATCTCTAAAAGCTTCATCAACTTCTGTTGGCGGGTTTACATCCTGAAGCTGTACACCAACAATTCTAAGTCCGCTTTCATATTTATCGCAAACTGCTTGAAGATCGGTAAATATCTCTTGCTGAATTTCGCTTTTATTTTCAGTTAAAGCCTCGTCTAGTGTGTGGCTACCAATAACACGTCTAATGGTAGACTCGCCAATAACCTTTAAGGTGCCTATCATGTCATCAACATTAAATAGGTAGTTATATGAGTCTTGTACTTGGTACTGAACTATAGTTTCAACAACAGCGATGTTTTCGTCGCTAGTTAGCATTCTGCTGTTAACACTATCATTGTAAACAGGATTATAAGGATCATAACTTTCTGTTTCAAAACCAAATTCAATTCTGTGTATCATGTTGACATCAACTATAGTGACTTTATCAATAAAAGGCACTTTAAAGTTAATGCCTGGTTTTGAAACAGTCGTTACATACGCTCCAAAACGCTGCACAACTGCCTCTTGACCTGTGTTGATAGTATAGATAGTCGAAAATCCTGTTATTACAAGAAAAATCACTAAAACAACTAACTTAGCAACATTACCAACTAGCTTGATAGTAGAGTTTCCATTCATATTATTCTCCGTTCTGCTATAAAAATAGCTTTGTTTATTTGCCCTTAGTTCTTAAATGTGACATTGAGCCATATAGCTTTTGAATATGTGCATATTCTTCTTCATTATAAAAGCTGCATTGTCCTTTTCCATAATACTTAGCTACTTCAATCATAAATCTGCCAGCGCCTTCTAAAGCAGCAAAGTTTGAAGCGCCTGTTGCACATCCAGCCACAGGCATTTCTGTTGTTATAGCAACCCCAACAACAGGTCTGTCGGTAGCAGTTGCTGGTTGAAGTATAGAGTTAAGATGATATAAATCATTGCCATATGGTGTAATGTCTTGAGTTGTCAAAGGGAATACCTTTGGTAGAGAGCCTGTTGTGGTTTGCATGATGTTTAAAAGGTCTTCAGAAACTCTTAGGATATAACCATCTTTAACAGTTGGAGAGATAGCAAAGCCATTATGATTAATAACTCTGTTTCCCTTTGTTGTATCAACAGATAAGATAGCATCAAGTACATCTGAAACTTCTTCTTTGTTCACTGTTGCCATATCAACAGGAGAGCCCATAAAGGGAACGGGATCATGAGGTTGAGTTGGAGCATCTGGGCAGATGTGTGTTGATAATACAACATCCCCCTCAAGGAAGTCGCCTTTGTTTTGCATATCAAGAAGCTTTGCAGCACAAGCCATAGCAACTAAAGCACCATCGCCATCAGATACAAATCCTGTCATAGCAGGTCTTGCGCCCAAGCCGCCAAGCCTACCAAGCAAGCCGATAGTTGGTGCAGTTCCACCATTTATTTTGCCATTTGTGCCAGCGATTTTGACATGTATCATTTCAGTGTCACCTCGAGGGCCTATCACATCATAGTAATGAATATCAGCATCAGCTTTTATGCCTTTTAGATAGTCAGCGATATCTTTTGCACATACAGTGGAGGAATCCATAATCTCATACATATCGATTATCTGCTTTAAAATCATTTTATAACTCTCCTTTTTATTTTATGTAAATATTCTACTACAAA
>CAYJEV010000093.1:0-6787 GCA_964369265.1 uncultured Oscillospiraceae bacterium | reverse complement strand
GTTCTAGCTGCTGGTATGATCGCTTCTATGGGCGTTGCTGCTCTAGCTGCTGAGAAGGCTGACCACAACCTAGGTCTAAGAGTTGGTAATGTTCACTCAACTCCACTACAAATTTCTAACGACAAGGCTTATGAGTATGAAACTAATAAGGAGCCTGGAATGATTCCTTATGGAAAAACTTTCTACTACGCTCTAACAACTGTTGGTACTGCTAATGATACTGCTTATGGTTTAGATGGTATCGCTACTGCTGGTGGTACAATCACTGTAAACGATGATAAAGAGCCAACTGGTCACGTTGAGAAGACTATGGCTTATGACTATGACTATATTCGCGGTATTTCTGTAAGACCAAACTGGGAAGAAGGCAGAGAGTACGTTGAATCTGTTGAAATCGTTAAGAAGAAACTAGTTGAGAATGTTGACGGCGGTCTTGAAGATATGTTCGCGCTTGAAGACGAGAGAGATGTTACTCTAACTCAAACTACAAAAGGCTCTTGGGATGCTAACAGTGTATTCATTGATGAAGTTGACACTGACGAGCTAAAATGGGAAGTTACTGATGTAACTGCTGAAGCTGAAAAAACTTCAAATGTTGAGAAGTACTACTACTTCGTAGCTGTTACTACTAAGGCACAACCAACTGAAACTGATGAGAACGATCTAATTGGTGAAATTCTTCTAAGAAAAACTAACGATGATACTGGTATCGCTAGTGGTGAGATTGAGGTTGATGTAAATGTTGAACTAATGTATGCAGAGAATGACGACATTACTGTTGGTACTTCTGAAACTGTTCTAAAGTTTGGTGAGGGTGACACTGAAGAGTGGATCGAGTTTGCTGCTCATGACTATGATTACTTTGTAGTTGATACTTGTGACCAAGATGATCTAGTTGCTAAGGTAACTGATACATTCAACCACGAGATCGGCGATCTATACCCATCTGCTAACCTACACTTCTTCAACGGTAACTACGCAACATTCAACAGAATGGGCGAGCTAACTCTAACTGGTTGTGGCATCTTCTCCGACAACGAAGAGAAGTTCCTATACGCTGTTGATAAGGATGGCGAGATCGCTCTAGTAGCTGATTCTGATTCCGATATGTACGATGAGTACGAGGAAGCTTTCAAAATCAAGACTAGAACTCTAGGCGTATACTTCATCTCTGATGAGGAGCTAGATCTAGTTGAGGATGTTGTTGTTGAAACAACTCCAGAGCCAGAAAAGACTAACCCAGGCACAGGCGCTAAGGCTTAGTTCTTAACTGCAATCTATGCGTATAATTCGGAATTTTGTACACATTGAAGCTTTCGCTTTAATGAGGTATTCAATCTCCCGATTATAATATAATAATAGGCATAAATCCCCCAAGCTTCGGTTTGGGGGATTTGTGTTTTTTGTTTTATTTATCTTGCGATTTAAAAACAGTTGAAGCGATAAACCCAAAGAAAATAGCAGCAGAAATCCCCCCTGCCGTTGCAGCCAGACCTCCTGACAATGCGCCAAGCAAGCCATTTTGCACAACAGCAGCTTTAACGCCACTAGCGAGTGTGTGCCCAAAGCCTAGCAGAACAACAGTCGCACCAGCTCCTCCAAACTCAACTAGCATTGGATAAATGCCAACAGCAGATAAAATGACACCCATAACCACATAACTAACTAAAATGCGAGCTGGGGTTAGCTTTGTGTAGTCAATTAAAAGCTGTCCAACAACACAAAATAAACCGCCTACAACAAAGGCTTTTATAACTGACATTATAATATCCATCTCTCCCCCTACTTCTTAACTGAAATATGCACCAAATGCGCCACCGAAGGAATTGACTCTCCCTGTTGGGTGGTAGTTGGCGATAATAAAGCGCCTGTCGCAATGAATAGCAGTTCAGATATATTCCCCTTTACAAGCTTTGGGAGAATATAAGAAGCAAGCACAGATGAAGAGCAACCAGCCCCAGAGCCTCCAGAATGAACATCTTGAGCAGTTCTATCGTATATCAAAAGCCCGCAATCCGAATGTTGCTTTTCAATATCATAGCCATTTTTGAGCATAAGTTCTTTTAAAATGCTCGATCCAACAAAGCCTAAATCCCCTGTTAGTATCATATCATAGTCTTCTGGCTTTGTGCTTGTATCTGTTAGAAAGGTTGAGATAGTTTCGGCAGCAGCTGGCGCCATAGCCGCTCCCATATTCGCCGCATCTTTCACCCCCAAATCGACTATCTTCCCTAACGATACAGCCTTAATATACGGCGGTTTATTGCACTCACCTAATATAAAAGCACCACTGCCTGTTACAGTCCATTGCGAAGTTGGTGTACGCTGTCCTCCATATTCAAGAGGAAAGCGATATTGCCTTTCTGCGCTACAAAAATGAGATGAGGTTATTGCAGCTATCTTGCTAAAACCTCCCCCATCTATAAGCAGGCTTCCTAAAACAAGACCCTCTGCTATTGTTGCACAAGCTGAGTATAAGCCCGAAATTGGCACATTAAGCTCCCTTAGCCCAAATGTAGAGCCTGTGCATTGATTTAATAAATCGCCAGCAAAAATGCAGTCAATTGCGCTAGGAGATAAATCAGCCTTATCAAGAGCCTTGTTTATTGCATCTTTTTGCATTCGGCTTTCGGCTTTTTCCCAGCTTTTTTCGCCAAAGGTTGAATCTTCATTCACAACATCAAAATATTCAGCCAAAGGTCCTTCTAGCTCTTTCTTTGAAGCAACAGAGGCGAATGCTTCTATAGAGGGAGTGTTTGTTAGTATATAAGTTGCTTTTCCAATTTTAAAAGGCATTTCCCTTCCCCCTAACCAAAAATATATAAAATTAAGCCATAGACTACACTAGCGAGATTTCCATATACTATAACTGGCCCCGCTATTATAAACATCTTTGCTCCAACGCCTAATATATATCCCTCGCTTTTAAACTCAATTGCTGGCGAAGCAACTGCGTTAGCAAATCCTGTTATTGGTACTAATGTTCCAGCGCCAGCATATTTAGCTATCTTGTCATACACCCCAAGACCTGTCAAAAGCACTGACAAGCCAATTAGCGTTATTGAAGCGACTGTGTAGCATAGTTTTTCTGTCATTCCAAAATAGCCATAAAGCTCCACCAGCACCTGCCCTAAAGAGCAAATTGCACCACCAACTAAAAATGCGCCTATTATATTTCTTTTTTTAGGCGAGTTAGGCGAATAAGCCTTCACCAAGCCATCATATTCTTTGTTTGTCATAAAGCCTCCAATATCATACCTTTTTTAGTATGTTTTGCATTTTTTATGCAGTTATTCATTCTAACGTTAATAGCATGATGCTAGAAAGAAAAATAGATTATAAGTTAGGGATTGGCTTGTAAATTTAGGAAAAATTTTGTATAATAGAAATTATATAAGCCATTAAATGGAGGTGAGGTTTTGGCTGATATAAGAATTGCAGTTGTTTCTGCTTTTATGCGTCCACCAGAAGAGGTTGATGTTGTTATTTTCAATGGAGGAGATAGATATTACATAAAAGAAGACACATCTGTGTTTATGTTAGAGGAAGCAAGGCGATATGCAAGCGAATATAATGTATATCTTATTCCTGAAATGCATATGCAAGGCTCTGTTTTAGTTACAAGCCTTATCTCTCCAGCTGGAGATATTCTTGGAAGCTCCCAAAATGCCTTTATAAACTTAAGATATCGAGGGGAGATTTCAAGGGGAGGCGGAGCTTGCGTTTTAGATACTCCGCTTGGCAAAATTGCCCTGATAACAGACACAGACATCTCCTACCCTCAAACTGCAAGAGATATTAGGCTAAAAGGCGCAGAGCTTGCTATTGCCATCTCTCATATGGAGCGAATGGATTTTTATCATGAGATGGTTGACTATAAGGCTGTCGCTATGGCAATAGATGCAGGCTGTCCTGTTGTGTGGAGCAATAACTGCGTGACTGCTGTTGTAAACGAAGAAGGCATGATAATAGATAACTTTGGCTGGTTGCTTCCATTTACTAGCAGAGTAACTCCTTGTCATAAAGAAATGCCTGTTGAGATAGAGAGAAGATGCGAACAGATAACAAATGAAATGTTAGGGGGTGTTAAGCTTGTGGATTAACTATAAAGCAAACGCGCTCGCTATGGCGTTTCTAGCAAACGGAAACAAGGTTAGGTCTATTTTAAACAAAGAAAAGATAATGCCTTTCGATAGAATTGACTATAAAAAAATAAGCTTAATAAGCCCTATATTTGCAGAGGCTAAATCTGCAAAAGAATATATTAAGCTAACTGGCGATTATGTTAAGAATGCTGCGCAGTCTGGGGCTGGGATGATAATATTCCCAAAATACTATGGCGACCAAGCTGCTTTCTGCTCTCCTTTGGCAGATGATTTAATAGAGTATTTTGTGACAAGCTATGTTGAGGGCTTTCCTGATAGTGGATTTTTATATAAGCTTGTTAAAGAAACCCAAACCTACACAAGGGAGATTTATTTTAACACCTTCGCTTTTCTTGCCGAAGCCTATAATGTTTACATATCGGCTGGCACACTATTTGTAATTGAAGATGGAAAGCTTATTTGTAATCAATATATATTTTCGCCTGAGGGGAGAATATCGGCAATTCAAGATAATATATTTCTTTCGGAGTTTGAGGAGAAAATGGGAGTTAGCTTTAGCAATAAGCCTAAGGTCTTTAATACTAAGATTGGTAATATAAGCCTGCTTACAAGCCAGTCCCTTAACTATTTTGAGCCATTTTTGGCTATAAGCGAAAAAGAAGCTCAAATTGTCATTCTATCTGGCGGCATTAACGAAAGCAGCTTAATTAAGGCTAGAATTAGATCTGAACATCATAATTTATATATATTATCTGCTGGGTATCGTGAATCAGCGATAGATGGTATGCCTTTTGATACAGGCAGTTATGTTATAACGCCAAGGGCTATGTCTAATGATAATAGGGGTGTTTTAGTGAGCGGTGACAAGGATGCTGTTGTTGTTGTGGAGATTGATGTTCCCTCTCTTAAGCTGCAATTTGATCCATATAATGGAGATAGAAATATAGGCTATCTTAAAAAGATTTGGAGAGATAAGAATGATGCTAAGCTATCATAGTGCAGAAAAGCTTTCAAAAGAGCAAAGAGAAGAGGCATCTTTTTTAGTATCAGATCTGCTTTTTTCTATTTCAAATGAGTTTGATGATTTTTCGAGAGAGAAAGATAGCAGGCTTGATCCTAAGTTTATTGAGGGCTTGTTCTGCGAAAATGGCAAGGGAATTATATGTTTTGAAGGCAATGTTTTAGTTGGAGTGTGTTTAATTCGCCCAACAACTGAAACTGATTATGAGCTTATGATTGCTGTGCATAAAGAATACCGCAGAAAAGGCGTTGCAGTTAAAATGATGGAAATGATTATCTCAAAGGCAAGAGATATTGAAGTTAAAAAAATGCACTTATTAGTTTCAGATAAAAATAAGTCGGCTATTTCGTTATATAATTTAGTTGGTTTTAGAATTCTTGGCAATAAGCTTGTTGATGGCTTTAAAGGCGGTAGATGTGTTAATATGTATATAATGCAGCTAGAGCTTTAAGCTGAGAATTACTATATAAATAAAATTTTAGGAGGAAAAGTCAATGTCAAAAGGTATTATTGGAGCTACATATTCTGCGCTAACTGGTGAGCGTGCAAACAAGCTTAGAGAGCTGTGCGAGGGTTATGGCTATGAGCTTAGAATTGGCGAGAGAGATGCTGGGGATGATTTTTATAAAGAGTGCGACATCATCTTTGGGCTTCCTAAGCCAGAAAATGTTAAAAACTACACAAAACTAAAATGGCTACAAACCTATTCAGCTGGTGTTGATGCTTACTGCAAAGAGGGCGTTATGCCAAAAGGAGCGCTGCTTTCAAACGCTAAGGGCGGATATGGCATAGGCATTGCAGAGCATATATTCGCTATGGTTTTAATGCTTATGAAAAACTCTGTTGGATATCTATATCAACAAAATGCTGAGATTTGGAAATCTCGTGGCGAGGTTAGAGGAATTTATGGCTCAACTATAACTGTTGTTGGTGTTGGCGATATAGGCTCTGAATTTGCAAAGAGGGCAAAGGCTTTTGGCGCGTATGTTAAGGGAGTTAAGAGAACTGCTTCTCCGCTTCCAGAATATCTTGATGAGCTTCATACATTAGACAACCTAGATGAGGCAATTTTAAATTCTGATATAGTAGTCTTTGCGCTACCAAACACACCTTCTACAACTGGCATTCTAAGCAAAAAAAGAATAGACAGCCTAAAGAAAGGCGCTATTGTGGTTAATGTTGGCAGAGGCTCTGCAACCGACGAAGATGCTTTAATCAACGCCCTTAACAGCGGCGCTTTGGGCGGAGCTTGCCTTGATGTTGCAGCAACTGAACCTCTTCCAAAAAACCACCCACTATGGACTGCTAAAAACTGCCTAATAACCCCTCATGTTAGCGGCGGCGTTACCTTCCCTGTTACAATAGACAATGTTGTAAAGGTGTTCACTGATAACCTAGCAGAATATGTTAAAGGCAACCCACTATTAACTGAATCTAATCGCAAAGAGGGATATTAGTAATGGTAATGTGGTGGAGGTTATTTATATTAGATTTAGAAGAAATCTAATATAAATTGTCCATTTGCTCGGTTGTCGCAAGGCGACGAGAGCAAGGACATCAAAATCGCCCCTGCGAGGAATATGAATAATCGAAACGCAGTGAAGGTTATTTATATTTCACACATAGCGTGAAATAGTGAAAAATGAAGAATGAAAAGTGA
>CAYJEV010000092.1:0-6809 GCA_964369265.1 uncultured Oscillospiraceae bacterium | reverse complement strand
CCGAAAGAGCGTAATCCAGCTTTTGGTGGTCGCTGTTTGGTGGGGATATATAGTTTGGTTTTGTCATTTTTAGTTTTGTATGACCATAAATGACACACCAAAAATTGATGTCCACAAATGGTAGGGTGCGGCGCTCGACGCACCGCCGCACGAAACTAAAATGGCGACTGATAGTCGCCGCTACAATTTGCGATGTCATTTTTGTTATGTGGTTCTATATAATCATAAAACAAATAAATTGGAACAATCAACGAACGATAAAACAACTCCAAGCCTCTTTAGCTCGGAGTTGTTTATTATTGCTTATTGATGTACATTTCTTCTGTTTTGCATTGTGCTTTTTTCAGAATTTGAATGCTCTCTTCAATCGCTGTATCAATGACTTTCGATTTTTGAAGCTCATTAATTGCATCTGTAATTGCATTAAATAGCTCCTTGTATAATTTTTCATACTCCAATTTTATCACCTCAATCATATTATAGACTAATTTATTATCTAATGCAATAGTCTATACGCAAAAATGAGATATGTTTTATTATCTAATATAAAAGATAGATAATAGAGGTGAATGATTATGATAAAATTAGATGTATTATATTTGTTAGAAAAACACAACAAAACAAAGTATTGGCTTTATAAACAGATGGGTATGAGCTATCAAAACTTTAGTAAAATGATAAATAATCAAACAAAGTCAATACGATATGACAATATAGAAATACTTTGTCAGCTTTTTGATTGTACTCCCAATGACTTGTTTGTAATTACAGAAGATGAATAATAACATATTAATATTGAGTGTGTGTCGGTGTTGGTTGCATTCCTTGTGGTTGTCCATTTACTCAAATTGCCTTAGCTCACAAAAAAACAAATTAGGTTATTAAATCAACTGAACATCCTTGATAGTAATGCTGGAGAATATCTTTGAAGGTGCTTTCGTTTTGAGCCATCCATTCTGCACCAACTTGGCTCATTCCAACACCATGACCATAGCCCCTAACTGTGAATACAAAGGTGCTTTCGCCGGCCCTTGATATCTCAATATCAGAGGATCTCGCAGATAGAACCTGCCTAAAAGCTGAACCAGAAACAACAAAATCGCCTATAGATATCTCGTTTATGTAGCCTGAATCTGTGCGAGATAGGATTTTAAGCCAGTCGCTGTCATCTTCGCTTAGTGTAATGCCTTCGAAGGCGCTGGTTAATAAGGTCTTTAGTTCAGCGCTAGAAATAGTGATGGCTGTTTCGTAGCCTTGCGAGCTTTTGTCGTATGCGCTAGAAACAGGGGTTAGATATGGCAGAGCCTCTCCCCATACATTTTCGCTGCTTTCAGTTTTTCCATTGCTTATAGCGTGGTATGCTGAAAGCAGTGGCTCTCCTTGAAAGTTAAGATTATATTGGCTTGCTGTTGTTGCGGCAGCTTCAATCTTATCATAATAAACATCAAACATATCGCCATACAGCTCTTTAAGCCCCTTTTTGTCAATATAGCCTTTTAGGCTTTGTGTGTCGACTTCATAAGGGGTGTCGCTTGCGAGAGTGTAGTAGCGATAATAAGAATAAGCTGCAATTCCTTGCGCTACTAAAGCATCGTGAGAATAGCTTGCTGGCATCTCAGAGGCGATGCTCCCTATAATAAAATCTAGCTTGTCAATAGATAAGGTTTGTCCAGAAGAGATGTCTTTTAAGATGACTTTGCTGTCCTTATCAAAATTCAAGACAATATCTGCCAAAAATGGTAAACAAACAAACCATAGCACAAATACTAAAATAAATGGCTTTTTAACTCTCATCTTTATAAACTTTCCTTTCATTTTTGAATATTAAACGATTATTCATTGACATTCTTTTTATTATTGGTTAAACTTAGGGGTGACTGATTTTGTAATTGTATGCAACACCCTAATGCAGTATATGTTTAAAGAGAGAGAGTTAGAACATAGGAATAATCCAGAGAGAAGATTGAAGAGGAAGAGGAATGGAAAAATA
The DNA here is from genome assembly GCA_964369265.1 of uncultured Oscillospiraceae bacterium. Lineage (GTDB taxonomy): Bacteria > Bacillota > Clostridia > Oscillospirales > Ruminococcaceae > DAMCAP01. The sequence continues at coordinate 4,819 of CAYJEV010000092.1, read as the reverse complement.
TATTCAATATGCTATGCAGAGCATAGGCAAAATGATTAAATATCCACACAGTATTCAAGGAAACATTGTTTCAATGGAAAACATGAGCATTGCTGTTTATATCAATGATGTTAAATCGCAAAATGATAGATTTTCTGCTGCGCTGAGCTTTGAAGTACGTTCGCATTTATTGACAGAGCCATTTGTTGATATGTCAGCAGCTATTTCAAACGAATCAGAAGAGCATGCTATTTTCTCGGCTATAGCAACATTTATGTTGTCAACATATTGCAGCTGGGATCATTTATTTAAAGGGGAGTTTACCCATAAGCTTGAAAGTGACTTCAATGGAAGAAAGCTTAGCTGGGAAGTTGCCTCAGGTTGTGGCGGCACTGTTGTTAGCAACATTAAAGATGCGCCAAATTTAGATATGTTTAATGTGATAAAAGAAAAGCTGTCTACTATGCTTCCAGCCGAAATTCTTTGCTATATGAAACTATATGGTTGCAAGCAATTTGATGGTTCAGTTATTGGCGAGGTTAGAATAAATAACATTGTCAGCCTTGAGCTTAGCGAGATGATAAAGACATATATCGAAAACGCTAATATAGGTGAGGGTTTTTATTCCATTAAAGAAATGCACCTATTTAAGCAAAGCGAAAAAACCTTCATCCCTTATCCTCATTCAAGAGATAAGATAGAGGCTTATGTTTTAGAATCGCTAAAAATGTTTGAGGCAGAGCTTAAAAACGAACAGATCATTGAAAATTTGACAAAAATAACAGGAGATGCTTCAATTGCAGAGGAGATTTGCTTTTTAATTCCAGAAGCTGCTGCTGAACGCTATTGGAATAGCGTTACTTATTGCGATAATATACAAGCTTCAACCGACGATGGAAGAAATCTAAAAGTATATAAATGGCAGATGTCGGCATATAACACTATAATGGGAACATTATTTGGAGGCAATCTAAATAATGAGCTATATAAAAAGCTTATACTAAGAAGCTGCATAGCCTCTGCTATATTCCAAGTTTTAGAGCAAGACTCAAACGCAGACCTATCAACCCTTAGATTTGGGGCTTTGCTTATGAACTTTAGCGGCGATTATCAGCTAAGATAAAAACTATGACTATCATAGGAGGAAGATTTGAAAATAGATAATAATTTAAAGCTTAGCTTTATGTTGACAATTTTTGCCGTTGGCATGAGGGTGTATCAAAAGCTGTTTGCTATATCAGCAGAAACAGGCTTTTATAACTCGACTGAACTGCACACACCAATTTTGCTAATTATAATGGCAGCCGCAATTTATTTTGCGAGAAAAGAACTTTTAAACAAAGAGCAGATTATGACCACAAAAAAATCAAGCCTGCTTGGTGCGTTGTCCTTATTTATGTCAGCTGCCACAGCATATGATACATATGCTTTTGTATTCTCCCTTAGCGAAGAGAGAATACCATTAGTGCCAACTTCGCCTTTAATTTACGATGCCTTCATTTTAACAGGCATATTATCTGTTGTTGCCTTGCTATTCTTAGCTAAGGGGCATTTCAAGGGAGAAGTTCCAAACAAGCCATATGCTGTTATAGTTTTAGTGGCTTTATGGCAGGCGTTTAGGTCTATTTCTGTGTTTGGTTATTTCAGCCAAGTGACAACAGTATCAGATAACCTTTTAGAGAGCTTTTTTATGATGGCAGTATGCTTAATGACAATGAATTTAGCCTATACTTTAGCGGGATACGAAAAGCGAAACTATAACACAGCCCTATACATCTCTATAACTGCAATAGTTGGCGTTCCTTTAGTTGTTGGGCAGTTAGCTTCTATGATAACTGGAGGAGCTGGAAATATAGGGCCAACTTTCGCCTCCTGCCTTGTTATTGCGAGCTACTCAGCTTATGGGGTTATTTTGATGCGTGAGGTATTAACTAATGCAAGCTGTGATAACTAAAACTAAACCTAGATTGCACACGATTGACTTTCTAAGAGGTGTGTGTATTATATTTGTGGCATGGTATCATTTTATGTACTATGCCCATTCCTTTACACCAATGAGCTTTCCGTTTATGTTTAGTAACGCTATGAATAGCTTTAGAGACATGATGGTTGCAATACTTATTATGATTTCAGGCTTTTCATGTGTACTCTCAAAAAGCAACTACAAAAGAGGCGCAAAAACCTTAGCCTTAGGCTTACTTATAAGCTTAGTGACATATATTTTTGCAAGGGATATGCTAGTAATGTTTGGCATTCTTCATTTTATGGGAAGCATGATGTTAATTAGCGAGCTTATAAAACCAATACTAATTAAAATATCGCCAAAGTATGGTTTTGTGTTTATACTACTATTTTTTCTAACATATCGCATTCAAAGAGGGTATCTTCTAATACCGTTTGGACAGATAGAGCTTCCAAGGGCGATTTATGAAACTCCAATAGGCTTTATTTTTGGTTTGCCCTATACTGGCTTCTCAAGTTCGGACTATTATGCAATAATTCCTTGGTGTTTTTTATATTTTTTTGGATTTATTTTCGCAAACCACTTTAAAGTGACAAAGTTTCCTGTTATAATGTATATCATAAGAAGCAGATGGATAGAATTTTTAGGAAGACACACCCTAGTTATCTACTTCTTACATATAGGAGTTTTTCTAGCTTTCTTCCAGTTACTCAATATGTTTTATTTTTAAGCAAGGAAATTCCATTTAATAATTCAAGAAATAATGAAGGAGAAAAAACATGGCAAACTACATAGTGAAATGCGGGACATTATTTGACCCAGAAACAAAAGGTACTTTTAAAAACGCAGTTGTAATCATTGAGGGCGATAAAGTAAAGGCGAGATTAACTGGTGGCGAGAGCTATCAAACAGAAGGATATGAAGTTCTTGATTTTAGCGATAGCTTTGTAACTCCTGGTCTAATCGATTGTCATGTTCATTTAGGCGGAAATGGCGAAGGCAATGGAGGCGCTCAAGCACCATACAAAACTATTGGCGAGATAGCACTAAAATCCTATAAGCACGCAAACTTAGATCTAAAAGCTGGCTTTACAACACTTAGAGTTGTTGGAAGCGTTGGTTTTACAGATGTAGCTTTAAGAAATGCTATTAACGCTGGCGATGTTGTTGGTCCTAGACTTGTATGCTCAGGTCCTGCTATTGGAACAACAGGAAGCCATGCCGATTCTCACTACAACCAATACATCTCCGATCCAATTGATGATGAGGCTATTGGAGATGGCCCATATGAGCTTGCAAGAGCTGTGCGTTTTGCTATTAAGCATGGTGCAACTTGCATTAAGTTTATGTCAACAGGCGGTGTAATGTCTTTAGGAACTAATGTTAATGCGCAACAACTATCATTTCAAGAAATGAAGGCTATTGTTGATGCGGCAAATCAATATGGCTTAATAACAGCAACACATTGCCATGGCACAAGCGGAATTAAAGATGCTGCAAGAGCAGGAGTTACTTCAATTGAGCATGGTACTTTAATGGACGATGAGGGACGTGAGCTAATGCTTAAGCATGGCACATACCTAGTACCAACTATCATTGCTGGAGAGAGAATCTTTAACATGGGCAAAGAAATGGGCGTTCCTGATTGGGTTACTAGAAAGGGCGAAGAGGTTCATGAAAAGCATACACAGGCATTCAGAAAAGCATATGAGGCTGGAATTAAGATTGCTTTTGGCTCTGATGCTGCGACTCCAGCAAACTTCCATGGCAAGCAAACTCGCGAGCTAGAGCTAATGCATAAGTATGGTATGCCAACAAATGAGGTTCTATACTGCGCAACTAAGAGCGCTGCAACTCTTCTAAGAATGGAAAATCAAATTGGCGATCTAAAGCCAAATATGTTTGCTGACCTTGTTGTGTATAAGCAAAATCCGCTAGAAGATGTGACTGTATTTGCAAATCCACATATGGTAATTAAAGGCGGAGAGATTATTAAGTAATTTTTCTGTTTAGGCTTAAAATATATTCTCCTCAATTTCCTAGAAGTTGGGGAGGATTTTTAAATGGAGGAGAAGGAGAGAGAAGATGAAAACGGCATATTGTTATTTTTCAGCCAGCAATAATACTTTGGATATTGCAAAGAGGATAGAGGCTAGAATTTCTGGAGATATTTATTATATACCTAAGATTGATGTAAACAAGCTAAAGGAATATGACAGAATAATAATTCTTTCGCCTATATATTCTTTTGGGATTGCTTTGCCAGTTGAAAATTTCATCAAAAGGCTAGGGTTTTTATCTGATAAAGAGTTTGTAGTTGTTATGAGCTATGCTGGATTTGCGGCAAATAGCAAGGCTCATGTTAGCAGGCTTTTTGAAGAACAGAAACTAAACTTAGTCAATGTATATTTGGTGCAGATGCCAGTTAGTTTTTCGACAGTGCTTGTGCCTCCAAAAGCTCTGCAAAACGCTCTGTTTAAAAAGCTTCCTAAGAGAATAGATTATATTATAAGCTCTATAAATAAGAAAGAGAGCAAGCGTTATGAAAATAATGTATTTAGCTTTTTAGATGAAGTTCGAGAAAAGAATATGAAGGCTATTTCTTTGATGGCGAAGGATTTTTCTGTTAGCGAGAGTTGTGTAAAATGCGAGAAATGCATTCAGCTATGTCCTATGGATAACATAAGCTTTGTTGAGGGAGAAATTAGTTTTGGTGATAGTTGTTGTGGGTGTCTTGGTTGCTATAATAACTGCCCTAAAAAAGCGATTGTTTATAGGAATAAGCCTGTGAAAACTTATTTGAATTCTAATTTATAGTTTTACAGTAAACTTGCAGTGTTCCGTCAGGTAGATTAAAAGTTTTGCTAAATTTTTTTC
>CAYJEV010000091.1:0-6813 GCA_964369265.1 uncultured Oscillospiraceae bacterium | reverse complement strand
CCATATCTCAAGCTGTGTTTTAGTTAATGCTTCAAGTGATAAAACTAAAATGATATTGTAAAAATATATGTCTTGTCAACGCATCCATGGTAGGGGATGGCGCTCGACATCCCTTGCACCAATACATCATTAAACGCACAAAACCATATACAACCCTAAAAACAAAATAACCTGTCAATCGTTCCTTGTGGTGGTTGGTTGTGCGAGGTTGTGGTGAATTGCGTGCCGTTATGGCGATTTTGTGCGACGGTGCGTCGAGCGCCGCACCCTACTATTATAGGGCATCAATCTTTGGTGCGTTATTTATGGTCATACAAAACTAATAATGACATCATCAAACCATATATCCCCACCAAACAGCGACCCACAAAAGCTGGCTTACGCTGTTTCGGTTTCAACTATACTCCAGTCATTTTGTCTGTATTTTTCGTGTAGGTAGTTAGGCGACTAACCAAAGTAGTATCGAAAAATACCAAAATGCACCAAACTCTATGCCCCCACCCTCTCGTTGATTTTTGGTACTTTTGTTCAATGACAAAAGTACGAACACAACAAACTAGATGATAAACACGTTGTGGAAATGACAGCACAAAACTATATGTCATGCCAACGCATCCATGGTAGGGGATGGCGCTCGACATCCCTTGCACTAGACATCACCCAACGCATAAAAACATATACAACCCTAAAAACAAAATAACCTGTCAATCGTTCCTTGTCGTGGTTGGTTGTGCGACATTGTGGGGGATTGTGTGGCGTTGTGGCATTTTTCGTGCGACGGTGCGTCGAGCGCCGCACCCTACTATTGTGGGGCATCAATTTTTGGTGGGTTATTCATGGTTATACAAAACATCAAATGACATTGCAAATTGTAGCGGCGACTAGTAGTCGCCATTTTAGTTTTCTCTAATCCTCTGGTTTTGCTGCCATCAAGGCTCCGCTTTGCTTACTTGATGGGTGGGGACGGATAGTGCATTCCCTTGTTTAGGTTTTGGTGAAGCTTTCACTCTGTCGTCACACCAACTTTAGTTGGTAATGGCTAGTTATTGTGCTTGTCTTGTAGCTGTTTAGTTTTTTTAAGTGTTTCGCTCACTGCGGTGAGCACCAAAGGGGCAGCCCTTTGATGCTGAAATTTTTTGAAAAAATTCAGCAAAACTTTTACTCTACCTGACGGAACACTAAAAGTTTACTGCGAAGTTCCTTAATCATTCACTTTTAGTCATCAACCAAAAAAGGCTTGCGATAAGCTCAAAACTTATCACAAACCTTATATTTTTGTTCTATACTAAGCGCCAAACGTTGATAAGAATACACCAGCCGCAACAGCAGATCCAATAACTCCAGCAACATTAGGTCCCATAGCATGCATCAATAAGAAATTGCTTGGGTTTACCTTTTGTCCAACAACTTGAGATACTCTCGCAGCCATAGGAACAGCAGATACACCAGCAGATCCAATTAACGGATTGATTTTTCCTCCAGAAAGCACATTCATAATCTTAGCAAAGATTACACCGCCAGCCGTTGATAAACAGAAAGCTGCAAGACCTAAGCCGATAATAAGAAGTGTTTCAACTTGTAGGAAGCTTTCTGCATTCGCAGTCGCTCCAACAGACACACCTAAGAATATTGTAACAATATTAATAAGCTCATTTTGTACCGTCTTTGAAAGACGCTCAACACAACCAGTTTCTTTAAAAATATTGCCAAGCATTAACATACCAACAAGTGTCGCCGCATCTGGCAGAATTAACGCCACCACCAATGTTACAAGAATAGGGAAAACTATTCTCTCAGCTTGTGAAACAGGTCTTAGCTGCTCCATAACAATGTTTCGCTCTTTCTCTGTTGTTAGAGCCATCATAATTGGAGGCTGAATAATCGGAACAAGCGCCATATATGAATACGCTGCAACAGCTATCGCACCTAATAGGTGAGGAGCTAGTGTTTTTGTAACAAATATAGCTGTTGGACCATCAGCACCGCCTATTATACCAATAGAAGCAGCTTCTTCTGGTGTGAATCCTAAAGCTAGGGAGGCTGCAAAGGTTGTGAATATGCCAAGCTGTGCAGCAGCGCCTAGAAAAATCATTTTTGGGTTAGCGATTAGTGGGGAGAAGTCAGTCATTGCACCAATACCTAAGAAGATAAGTGGCGGATATAATCCAAGCTTAACTCCACAGTAAAGCAGATCTAGCAAACCGCCCTTTTGTAATATAAGGGCATAGTCCACTGTCGTGCCTGAGAAGAATTCCATATTGATTAGGCCAGTTCCTGGAAGATTAGCAAGCAACATACCAAAAGAAATTGGTATTAAAAGCAAAGGCTCAAACTTCTTCACTATAGCCAGATAGAATAATACACCTATTATTCCATACATTATTACTGTTTTAATATCTAATAGGGCAAACCCCATACTGTCGAGAAAACCATAAAAAATATCCATAATTATGCTCCTTTTTCTATGCTATTGTGAAAAGAAGATCCCCTGTGTTAACAGCTTGTCCTGGTTTTGCAACAACAGTCACAACACCAGCAGAAGGAGCCATAATATCATTCTCCATCTTCATTGCCTCTAATATTAAAACTGTTTCGCCAGCCTTAACTGTTGCGCCGCTTTCAACAACCGTCTTGATAACTGTTCCTGGCATTGGAGCTTGAACGCTTCCAGAGCCAGCAGCCACAGGAGCTGGTGCTGGTGCAGGAGCTGGTGCAGCAGCCTTTGGAGCTGGCTTAGCTACAGGAGAGGATACTGCACCTTGTGTTGTTTCCTCAACCTCTGCATTATATGTTTTTCCATTTATCTTTATTGTAAAGCTTCTCATCGACATTGCCTCCTATACTATTTTGAAATGTTGGTTTCCATTTTTTGGATACTTCTCTTAAAGATCTTAGCTTTATATCAGCTGGGTTAGTGTCCATCATAGCTGCAATAGCCGCAACAACTGCCGCTATTTCTTCCTCGTCCTCGACAACTCTGCCAGCTGCTGGCGTTGCCGCAACCGCTGGAGAAGCTGTTTTAGTAGCTTCTGGTTTTGCTTCTTTATGAAAAACAAATCTCATTCCAAGCATTACAAGGAAAATTACAGCCAAAACTGCAAACACTATTCCAAAGCCAACTGTTATAATACCTACTACATTTACGCCCATGTTAAACTCCCTTTCTTATAGTGGAATATTTCCATGACGCTTCTTAGGTAATTCAACTGCCTTGCCTGTCAGCATATCGAATGCGGCAATAATGTATTGTCTTGCTGTTGCTGGATCAATAACATCATCAACCATACCTCTTTCAGCTGCCTTATATGGTGTTGCGAACTCTTTTTTGTAGTCTGCAATTTTTGCTGCTCTTTGCTCTGCATCTCCCTCAGTGTTTCTGAAGATGATGTTTGCTGCTCCATCAGGGCCCATAACAGCAATCTCAGCATCTGGCCAAGCATAAACCATATCAGCGCCAAGCTCCTTACAACACATTGCAAGATAAGCTCCACCATATGCTTTTCTAAGTATCATAGTAACCTTTGGCACAGTCGCCTCGCTGTAAGCATAAAGCATTTTTGCGCCATGACGAATGATACCGCCATATTCTTGAGTTGTTCCAGGTAAGAAGCCAGGAACGTCAACTAAGTTTAGGATTGGTATACCAAAGGAATCGCAAGTTCTAACAAATCTAGCTGCCTTATCGGAAGCATTGATGTCTAGACACCCAGCAAGCACCTTTGGTTGGTTTGCGATAATACCAACGCTCTTGCCACCAAATCTTGCAAAGCAAGTGATGATGTTTTGAGCGAACATTGGCATATAGTCGAAGTAATCGCCATTATCAACTAGCTTAGTGATAACATCATACATATTGTATGGCTTGTTTGGGCTTTCTGGCAAGAAGCTTGTTAGCTCTGGGATTATTCTGTTAACATCATCTGTGATGTCATAAGTTGGGGCATCGTCTTTGTAGTTTGAAGGAAGGAAGGAAAGCAGTCTTCTAATTTCAGCGATACACTCTTCGTCGCTGTTAGAGATAAACTGCGCAACACCACTAGTTCTGTTATGTGTTGTCGCTCCACCAAGAACCTCAGCAGATACTTCTTCGCCTGTTACTGTCTTGATAACATCAGGACCTGTGATGAACATCTTGCTAGTTTGGTCAACCATGAAGATGAAATCAGTTAGGGCTGGGGAATAAACAGCACCGCCAGCGCATGGTCCCATGATAGCTGTTATTTGAGGGATAACTCCAGAAGAGATTGTGTTTCTATAGAAAATCTTTCCGTATCCTGATAAAGCATCAACAGCCTCTTGAATTCTAGCTCCGCCGCTATCGTTTAATCCAACAATAGGTGCGCCAACTTTTAGGGCGTTGTCCATAGCTTTGCAGATTTTGTTCGCTTGCACTTCGCCAAGTGATCCGCCAACAACTGTAAAGTCTTGCGCATATGCATAAACAATTCTTCCATCTACCTTACCAAAACCAGTTACAACTCCATCACCTGGATATACAGTTTTTTGCATATCGAAGTAATTACAACGATGTGTTACAAAAGCATCCATCTCAACAAAGGTATTCTCATCAAATAATAGCGTTAAGCGCTCTCTTGCTGTTAGTTTACCTTGGCTGTGTTGCTTTTCAATTCTCTTTTCGCCACCGCCTTGTGCAATTATGGTTTTTCGGTGAATTAATTCGTCAATTTTACTCATTATTCTACCTCTTTCTAATTTGATACTAAGAATATAACGTAGTTTAAATATATCACGTTACCAAAAATATTGCAATACAATTATTTAAAAAAATGAAACTTTTCTACACTAATTCTTGCTTTTTTCTTCTTTCTTCCCTAACTTTAGAGTTCTAAACTTATTTATCCCTCTTTTTTGCAAGAAAAATTTCATATAAAATATGAAAATCAAGTTTGCTTGCGGGTATTCTAAGCTTAACTGCCCAGCATTTTGCTAATAAAATAACGATGTTTTAAATTTAGTAATAATATAAAAACATCATATTTAGTATCCATTAAAAGACTTTACTCGATTTTAAGATAATTTGAATAAGCCATTTTAAACTGCCTATAATCTTATCATCAACAAAAAGGAGAGGACATATGAGAGAAGAAAGAAAAGCTTTGCTGTTTTCGGCTATATTTATTTGCGTGTTATTTTTATGCTGTGTTTTTGATATTTATAGCAACTACAACTACATAACCGAAAACACAATCAGGCTTCATATACTGCCAAATTCTAACGCTCAAACAGACCAACAACTAAAGCTAAACATTAGAGATGAAATCTTGAAAACCTATGGTGAAGAAATGGCTTCACAATCAAGCTTTGAGATGGCGTCTGCATATTATAACGAAGACAAGCTCTCCGAAATTAACAGCTTAGTAGAGCGACTAATCAAAAGCTACGGCTTTAATTACACAGCGAAAACTACAATAGACATCAGCGATTTCCCAAACAGATCATACAACGAAATAACTCTACCTAAAGGCAGTTACACTGCGCTAAAGATAGAGTTTGGTGATGGGGTTGGCGGTAACTGGTGGTGTGTGCTTTATCCGCCAATTTGCATTCCAACCGAAGAGCTAGAAACTAGCGAGGAGAAAGAGGCGATTATAGAGCTTAGCGATGGAACTATACTAAAGCCAAAGCTTGCAACAGTTGAGATTGTATTAGATTTGGGAGATAAAATCGAAAATTACTTTAGCAAATAGCAACACAATCACAAGTATCATTATTGGGCGAATGACTTTCTCGCCATTCTTAAGGGCAAGCCCTGCGCCATAATAGCTCCCAAGCATACCACAAATAGCTGTTGGTATTGCGTATTCAAGATATACATTTCCAGAGAACATGAAGGTTATCGCTGCTGTTATTGTTCCTGCAAAGTTTACAACCTTGGCTGTTCCGCTAGCATTGATTAAATCAAAGCCAAGCCACGTTGTGAAGCCAATAATTAAAAAAGTGCCTGAGCCTGGCCCTAATAGCCCTTCGTAAATCCCAACAAAAAAGCCGATTATGCCAGCCTTTATCATCATATCTTTAGTTATGACTGCCGGAACACCATTTTCGGCGGCTTTTTTGTTGTCTTTTCTAAAAATGATAAACGCTGCCACAAAAGGAAGGACACTCATCATAACTATCTGCAATACTTTCTCGCTTAAGCTAAGCGCCCAAACAGAGCCTATGTATGAACCAACAACACAAGCCACCATTGCAACAGAGGCGCTCTTCCAGTTTATTTTGCCGCTTTTACCATAGCGATAAATCGGAACTGTTGTGCTTAAAAAGCTACTAAACTTCCCTGTTCCCAATGTTATATGCGGAGGAAATCCGAGCGCCAAATATGCTGGCGAGGATATTATACCTCCTCCCCCAGCAATTGCATCAACAAATGATGCAAAAAATATAAACACACAAAGTATCCCAAGCCTTACTATATCAAATTCCATACTTCCCTCTCTTTTCTACCTGCTGGTTCATAATTTCTATTTACATCTACCCTTGAACAAAGCCAAAAATGACATCGCAAATTGTAGCGGCGACTAGTAGTCGCCATTTAAATTTTGTGCGGCGGTGCGTCGAGCGCCGCACCCTACCATTTTGGGGCATCAATTTTTGGTATGTCATTTATGGGTATACAAAACTAAAAATGACATTGCGCGTTGTTGCGGCGACTATCAGTCGCCATTTTTAATTATCTGTCCACACCATCAATATCCATCGCCAAAGGCGATACCAATATTATCAATCTCGGATTATTCGGGCGAACACATAGGTTCGCCCGAATAATCCGAGATTGATAATATTGGTATCGCC
>CAYJEV010000090.1:1250-6871 GCA_964369265.1 uncultured Oscillospiraceae bacterium | reverse complement strand
GCGACTATTAGTCGCCATTTTAGTTTTTTAAGAATTTCGCTTTCTGCGGAAAGCGATGAAGGCTCTGCCTTTCAAAACCGAAATTTTTTGAAAAAAATTTAGCAAAACTTTTACTCTACCTGACGGAACACTAAAAGTTTACTGCGAAACCCCTTAGCCATTCACCATTAGTTAGGTTAATCGCTAAGCGCATGTTTCCATTTTCCGCTTTTGTATCTTAGGGAGAAAAGGGCAGCACGAGTGAAGAAATCAAGGAACATACAAAACCATAGAGCCTCTAAGCCAAAGCCTAAGAACCTTACCAAAACGAAAGCAATGCTAATTCGCATTATCCACATTGAGATAAGCACAACGACTAAAGGAATTTTTGTGTCGCCAGCTCCTCTTAAAATGCCTGTTATAACAATTGCAGTGCCAAAGAAAGGCTGGGCAAAGGCTACTATTCTTAGGCAGTTAGCTCCAAGTGCGATAACTGCTGGGTCTGGTGTGAAGAGAGATATTAAAAACTCGGCAGATAAGAAAAGCACAACGCCCATAACTGTCATAAACCCAACACCTATTTTAATAGAGGATAATGTTAATGTGTTGGTTAAATCCTCTCGCTTTGCCCCAAGAGCCTGACCAGTTAAGGTTGTGGCAGCAGTGCCAAAAGCAAATCCAGGCATATAGCAGATAGACTCTGCTATTATAGCGACATGATGAGCAGCAAGCGAAACTGTTCCAAGCCCTGCAATTATCATCGTTACAAGGATTTGAGCAAATGAAAGCGCAAACCTCTCGCCAGCAGCCGGCCAGCCTATTTTATAAGCAACAGATAAAATTTCTTTATCAGGCTTTAAATTTAGTTTACCGCCTATTAGAGGGGATATATCTTTATGTTTAAAGAAGATGGCATATCCCATTAAAACGCCGCCAACTATCACAGATAGTGTAGTCGCTATAGCAGCGCCAGCAACTCCAAACCCTCCCCCAAACATTGTAAAGGAGATGCCGAATATTGTTAGCGTTCTAGTTGGGAAGATAAGGAGGAAATTGCCTATTACATTTATAATGTTAACAAGCACATTTATTCTCATAGGAGTTTCAGTATCGCCGCTTCCTCGACATATTCCTCCAAAAATTATTGTCATAGACTTAAAAAGCATTGAAATAGATATAAAGAATAGATAAGCATTAGCATCTTTTAGTATATCTTCGCCAGCTCCCATAAAGGAAGGTATGCTTTGCGAAAATCCGCACATAATTATAGTGCAGAATGTGCCAGCAACAACACAACATAATAAGGCTTGACTAGTGACTTTTTTTGCCCTCTCTGCATCATTTGCCCCAATTGCCCTAGCGACTAGTGTTGTAAAAGCGACACCAAAAGCGAGCATTAAGCCGTTGACAAGGTTAATAACAGAGGTGTTGATTGACACAGCGGCAGTCGCAGAAGCTCCCAAGCTCCCAACCATAGCTGTATCCATATATTGAACAAGAGTTAGCATAAGTTGCTCAACAACAATCGGCCAAGCGAGCAGCATGATGGTTTGATAAGGGGTGCTTCCTCTTTCAATGACATTTATATTCTTTTTCAAAACAAGCCTCCTAATTATATGTATATAAAATTTTGTATTTAGGTATTGTAACATATTTTTATTGATACCGCAACAAAAGCGAATATATTTATATAAACTGACAATAATAGCTATTAGTTAATATATGAACTGTTAATTGACAACAAAGTGTATTAATGGTATTATATACTAAAGAAATGGAACATTTCTAATTAATATTAAGGGGGAGATTCCAATGAACTTAAAAGGTACTAAAACAGAAGCTAATCTAATGAATGCATTTGCTGGTGAGAGCCAAGCAAGAAACAAGTACACATACTATGCTTCAAAGGCTAAGAAAGAGGGATATGAGCAAATTGCTGCATACTTTATTGAAACAGCCGATAATGAAAAAGAGCATGCAGAAATATGGTTCAAGCTCCTGCACGATGGCTCTGTGCCAGACACATTAACTAACTTAGCTGATGCAGCTGCTGGAGAGCATTATGAGTGGTCTGATATGTATGCACAAATGGCTGTGGATGCAAAAGAAGAAGGCTTCAATCAAATCGCTGCACTATTTGAAGGCGTTGCGAAGATTGAGAAAGCTCACCAAGAAAGATATCTTGCTCTGCTTGAGAATATCAAGAGTGGCAAGGTGTTTAAGAGAGAAGATGGCGCTAAATGGAAATGTCGCAACTGCGGACACGAGCATGAGGGTGCAAACGCTCCTGAGGTTTGTCCTGTATGTACTCATCCAAAGTCATACTTCGAGCTTGATATCTGCAAAAACTACTAATACCATTAAAAAATCCACCGTCGAGGTGGATTTTTTCTTTTGGACGTTGTATAATATGAAAATAAAGAATAATACATTACTTTTACCTATTTACTTAAATAATATGGAGGGCTTATGATAGCAACAATTCAGGATCTTTCGACTTTTGGGAGATGTTCAATAGCTGTGGCATTGCCAACAATATCAGCAATGGGAGTTCAGTGTTGTCCAATCCCAACAGCTGTCTATTCAACACATACAGGAGGTTTAGGCGAGGTGTCTAAGCTTAGTTTGAGCGAGCTAATACCTCCAATACTAGAGCAGTACAAATCATTAAATCTTGAGTTTAGTGGAATTTTAACTGGATATCTTGGTGCGACTGATCAGTTTAAGTATTGCAGCGATTTTTTTGAAACATATAACAAAGCTTTAAAAGTTGTCGACCCTGTCATGGGAGATGGGGGAAAGATATATAAGGCATACACTGGCGAGATGGGGGATATGATGAAAGAGCTTGTTAAAAAAGCTGATCTCATAACTCCAAACTTAACAGAGGCATGTATGCTGCTAGATGCTAGTTATCCAAATGAAGCTCCTAGCTTAGATTTCGTTATAGATCTTGCGAAAAAGCTTAGCGACTATGCTGAGGCAGACTGCTTAATAACAGGTGTGCAGATAGAAAACAGCAAAGAGCTTCATAGTATCTATGCCGAAAAATCAGGGGATATGTTTATGGTGACGACACCAAAAGTAGATGCGAGCTATCCAGGCACAGGGGATTTATTCTGTGCAGCCCTAACTGCTGGGCTTTGTAGCGGACTTACCAAGCAAGAAGCAACAGTTTTAGCCTCTTCCTACACAACTTCCGCTGTTCACCTAACTTATGAAGCTAAAACAGACATACGTTTTGGGGTTATATTTGAGCCACTTTTAAAAGATCTATACTCAGGCAACTTTAGGATAAAAGCAGAGCTAAAAACTTTAATGAAACATTAAGCAAGAGGTAAGCGATGATATATGATATAGTGGTGGTGGGAGCTGGTCCTGCTGGTGCGACTTTTTGTAGGGAAGTTGCTGGAGATAAGAAAGTACTTTTGGTTGATGGGCAATCAGAATATACAAAAAAGCCTTGCGGCGGTTTGCTAGCACCTGATGCACAAAAGGTGCTTGCTAATTTCGATTTAGTTCTGCCCAAAAGCGTTTTGGTTGATCCGCAAATATTTTCGGTTAAAGTAATTGACTTAAAGACAGAAAAAATAAGATACTACCAAAGGCATTATCTTAACATGGATAGATATGAGTTTGATAGGTGGCTAGTTTCTTTAGTGCCAGATAGTGTCGATATTATAGATGGTAAATGCATAAAGGTAAATCGAGAAGGAGAACTATTTGTTTTAGAAGTTTCTTCAAATGGAGAGAGAAAGCAGATAAAATCCAAGCAGATTGTTGGAGCTGATGGAGCAAATTCTATTGTTAGGCGCAGTTTCTTTGATAGAAAGATATATTATTATGTTGCCATTCAAGAATGGTTTAACTACCCTTCAAAAAAAGTGCCGTTTTACTCTTGTATATTTGATCCAAAAACAAGCGAGAGTTGTTCTTGGACAATACATAAAGACGAACATTTAATATTTGGCGGTTGTTTTGCAAAAGAGAATTGCAGAGAAAATTATGAAGAACAGAAGCAAAGACTAAGTAAGTTTTTGAAGCATGATTTTGGAGAGCCAGTTAAAAGAGAGGCTTGCATAACATATCGTCCCAAAAGCTTTAAAGACTTTATAACAGGCGAAAATGATGTTTATTTAATTGGAGAGGCTGCTGGATTTATTAGTGCAAGCTCTTTTGAGGGGATAAGCAGCGCAATAAAAAGCGGGACTTTGCTTGCGGAGGCTTTTAAAAATAACAATACTTCAAATAATATAGCAAGGGTATATAAAAAATCAGCCTTCTCTTTAAAAGTAAAGATGTATCTAAAAACCTTCAAGAGATGGTTTATGTACACCCCTATTTTAAGGGATGTAATCATGAGGCTTGGAATTGAGGCAATAGAGGTTAGACAATAAAACATAATGGCTGTCGCTTAGTTTTTAGAACTAAGCAACAGCCATTTTTATAGGGGAAATTAAGCTTATTTAAGTATATCTAGAGCTTTGTAGAAATTCACTCTTTGGTATATATCTTCTATTGATAATTGAGAGGAAACGAAATTAAAGTCGTCATTTATTCTTGCGATTTCAGCCTTAATTTGAGGAATGTCATCTAGTTTAGTATCGGTTGTGCGTGCGTAGTAGTCTGGTAGCAATGTGCAGTTAACTATTCCACATTCGGAACGTTTTGCTTCTTCTCCTTGTGATAGAGCAACCAAAGCATCAACATAGTCAAGAATGAAGTTGAATAGCTCTAGCACTGTACCCATCATGCCATTTAAATCAAATACTTCAAATGCTGGACGGCCTTCTAACTCTATAACGCCAGTGTTGCCCCAATAAGCGACTGCATCGCCAAACTCATATAGTTCAGTTGGCAGGCTAGAAAGAATATCAAATTCCTCTCTTGTTAAGCCGTCGTTAAAGGATTTAAGTATTAGGTTTAAAGCCTGCTCTATCTCTCCTAAAACCTCGCAACCCTCTAATTTTGAAAGCTTATTAAAGAGAGGGACAAGCCTTGAAATGGAAAGGGCACCAAGCACAGTTATTTGACCATCGGTTAGTTCTTCAAGCTTTTCTTCTGTGTATGAAATGAAGCTGTTATATATAGAATCCTCTTCCTCTAAATCGCAGATACGGCTGGAGCAATCGCTTTGAAGTTCATCGCCAACGCCCTCATAAATCTCATCTTTTGCGCTATAGATAGTGCTAGAACGGCTTAACCAAAGGGTTGCCTTATCTAACTTCCCAGCCTCCATAGCTTCCACACCTAAGTTATAGCATTCTATAGCTAGGTTAATATAGTCTTTATTTTCTCTTAAGGTTTGTAGCTTTTCCATTATCCTATTCCTTTCAGCATTGTTATATTGTTTAAGTTTGATTTTGCTCTGTCTTGTCTCATAAAGTATAACATATTTAAAAAAGGAATTCTAGTGATGTTTGTTAAATGTAGGTAAAGGCTTTATTAGAATAATGGCTAAAGCTGAAAATATTTAATCATTAGATGATTTTTTAATTTTTATTAGCTACAAAAAGCGACAAAATTTGATATTAAATACTTGTATAATCATAATATAATTACACAATAGTGAGGGATATTATGAAAAAAATTAAAATAGTGTTTTGTGCTGTATTATTATCGGCAGGAATGTGTGTTACTTC
>CAYJEV010000090.1:0-1240 GCA_964369265.1 uncultured Oscillospiraceae bacterium | reverse complement strand
GCCCATTCAGGTAGGACAGATAGTAATGGCGGACATAAGGATAATAATAATGTATCTGGTTTAGGTTCTTATTATTATCATCATGGCGAAGGACCTCATCTGCATACAAATGGTATATGCCCATATTCACCAAAAGATAGAATATATATTAGTAACTTGCCTTCTTCGCTTAATGTAGGAGACTCTATTCAGCTTGAATATAGTGTAGAATATTTTTCTGGTAGCTCGCAAGTAGATTGGTATTCTAGTGATGAGGATGTTGTTGGGACTTCAAATGGCAATATTGTTGCAAAAAGTGCTGGTACAGCTACTATTACCGCACAAATGAAAAATGGTGTATACTCATTTGATGTTAGTGTGGCTGCTATAGAAGTATCTTCTGTTAGTATAACAAATGAAAAGAGTAAGTTGCTAATTGGCGAGGTTTTTTATATAAAAGGTGTTGTTCAGCCATCGAATGCTAGCAATCAGAGTATTAAATATATTTCTGATAACCCTAGTATTGCAAATGTAGATAGCTTAGGCAAAATAACCTCAATTAGTGAGGGTGTGACAACAATTACTGCTATTGCGAATAATGGTATTTCTAAATCATTTGAGCTAGAAATATATAGCATAAAGCCACAATCTCTAATACTTACTAGATTAAGTGATAAATTGATTGTTAATGAAGAATATAGTATTATCGCAGGTGTGTTGCCAAAAGATACTACATTTGCGGAGATACATTGGAAGAGTAGTGATGAAAGTATTGCTACAATCACAGATTCAGGCTTAATAACAACTTTATCACAAGGCGAGGTAACATTTATAGCTAGCTGTCAAGATATTGAGAATAGTATTACAGTAGAAGTTATATCAAATGAAGCTCTGCCAGTTGCGTTAAATAATAATGAAGTTTCGATAAGTAATAGTGAAACGGATAAAGTTGAACATGTAGAAGATAGTATAGACAGGCGATTCTATGAAAGTGAAAATCAAGATATGAAAGAAGAGGAGGAAGATGCAGCAGCAATTATTAATGAAATCGATGGAAATAGTGAAGCAAGCCCTCTCCCTTTCTTAGGATACATTGCAATTACAAGTGCAGCTACTATTCTGTATTCTGAAAAGAAAAGAAAAAAGCTTTAAATTTATGAGCTTTATAAAAACAAAAAATCCTTCGTATTTCTACGAAGGATTTTTATGTCATGTGTGACCAATTCGAACCCCCACGAGAATTTTTAACAGGGTTTAAACC
>CAYJEV010000089.1:4928-6876 GCA_964369265.1 uncultured Oscillospiraceae bacterium | reverse complement strand
CAAGGCGGCTTCCCACAACAAGGTGGTTACCCACAACAAGGCGGTTATCCACAACAAGGCGGTTATCAACAGCAAACACAAGCGATGCAGGCACAAGGTTTGGGTAGATATTGCACTGGGTGTCAGGCTGAAACTAACCCAGATATGAATGGGAAATGCCCTTTCTGTGGCAGCGAAATGTAGGTGAGAAAACTATACATTCTCTAAGTATGAATTTGGGGGGATAGTAGCATTATGTTAGATTTGGTTTTATCATTAGGAGGAACAATTGCGATTTTTGTAGCTATTGTTTTTGTTGTAGGGGCATTTTTTATTGTGAAATGTGTTTCGATGTATAATAAATCTGAAAAAGATCGAAAGTATGATGCTATGCTAGAGAAGCCTTTAAAGAAATTTGATGATGAGGCTGATGAGCTTGCAAAAAAATATGAAATTGACAAATAGGGGAGAAAACCAAAATGAGCATATTTAAAAGAATTGGCGCAATATTAGAGTCTAACTTGAACTCTATTATTGATAAGGCTGAAGATCCTGAAAAGATGATTGATCAATACTTGAGGCAGGCTGTTGAAGATTTAGATGAGGTCAAAAATGAAACAGCAGGCGTTATGGCAGAAGAAGCTCGCACTAGACGAGTTTATGATGAGCATTTAGAGGAGATAGAGAAATTTACTGAGCTTGCTAAAAAGGCCTTGATTGCTGGCAATGAGGGCGATGCGAAGGTGTTTTTAGAGAAAAAGCAAGAGCTTGAGAAAATAAGCAGTACAATAAAAATTTCATACGATACTGCTAAAGCAAATGCGACTAAAATGCGTCAGCTACACGATAAGCTTGTGGATGATATTGGAAATCTACACGCTCGCAGAGATGAGCTTAAAGCAAAGCTTGCAATTGCCGAAGCTCAACAGAAGGTAAATGAACTTGGAAGTAGTGCGACTGATATGCAAAGTACAATGGGCGATTTTAGCCGTATGGAGGATAAAATCAATCGAATGGTTGATGAAGTTAACGCACAAACAGAATTAAACGCAGTGCCTGTTGATGAAGTTGCAGCGCTGGAAGAAAAATATACTAGTGGTGGATCAGCTAGTAGTGTTGATGATGAGCTTGCAGCACTTAAAAAGTCTATGGGAATTGATGAGTAATTATCTCAGATCGCTCTCGAATTAAATTAAAAATTATAATGTCAGCATAACCTGCTAAGAAGTCAAGGCTTTTTAGCGGGTTTTCAAATTTTAGAGAATAAATAGTCTGAAACCATTGAAAAAATGGCCTATCTTTTGCGAGATTTTTTAATCTAACAAACGATTTATATTACAATTCTCATTTAGTAAAAGTTTTAATATTTATGTTATTTTATTGCGTTGTTGTGTTTAGCTTTGTGCTTTTTGATATGTATATTATCGAAAAAGGACGAAAATACTGAATTTTTCTGTAATAAACTGCGATCAATTATTGAAAAAAGACATTTTTGTTGCTTTTATATGAATAAAGTGCAAAATCACCATAAATATTAAGAAAAAGTTACGAAAATGCATTTTTAGAGATAAAATGGTAGTTTCTGTCTTGTTTTTTATAATAATAATATGATATTATTATATAGTATGATGATGTAGCGTGCTAATAGGCTAAACTAAAGGCAGTTGCATTACAAAAAGAAATGGAGGAAACAACTTGAACACAAAACGTATTTTGTCGTCATTGTTATCATTGGCTATGGTGTTCCAATTATCTTTTGGAAATATTACTATGGCTTTAGCAACTGACGTACCACCGCAAAACAATTCCTCATCATCAAGCGTTAGCTCTGATGTAGGAGGCTCTTCTTCCGAAGAGAGCAGTGCAGATGCACCATCGCTGCCACCAGCTCCACCAGAGGGCGAGAGCAGTGCTTCTTCTTCCGAAGAGAGCAGTGCAGATGCACCATCGCTGCCACCAGCTCCACCAG
>CAYJEV010000089.1:0-4828 GCA_964369265.1 uncultured Oscillospiraceae bacterium | reverse complement strand
GCTCCACCAGAGGGCGAGAGCAGTGCTTCTTCTTCCGAAGAGAGCAGTGCAGATGTACCGCCACTGCCACCGCTACCACCAGAAGGCGAGAGCAGTGCTTCTTCCCAAGAGAGCAGCGCAGATCTGCCACCACTTCCACCACTGCCAGGAGATGCAAATTCCTCAAGCAGTAGTGAAGTTGTAGCTCCTGTAAAGAGCAATAGAGCTGTGACAGTGCCAAAAATAACAATTTTAAATCCTAATCCTGTTTTTTATGATGGAACAGATAGTACACTTTGGAATTATACAACTAATCTAGTAGCTGCTAACTCTTCTTTTTATTATGAAATAAACGTTGAGTTGCCAAAAGGCGTAGAGAATAATAAGATTGTTATTGATATTAACCCTTATAATATTCCAGAAAATATTTTTCCGTTTAAGCTACTAGACTTACCATTGCCTGAAAACAATGATCATGGAGTAGGGCGACAAAAGGTTACAGATACTTTAGCTTACTACTATGTTGATACTAGAAATATAGATAATTTTTCTCTTTATGCAGAAATAGCTGTTTCTTTCAAAGAAGGGCATAGTGCAACAACATATATCGATAGTAAGGGGACTATTGCAGGAGCAATTGGACATACTTTAGTTAATCATCCATCCTCTCAGTTTGGTCTTGCAGTAGGTTATACAATTGGAGCGATTGATGCAAGCTTTACTGTTGAAGATAATGATGTTAACTTCCATGGTGAGCATAAACCTGACTTCACAGGCATGACTGAAAATTTGAACGCAGCAAATACAATCGTTCATCAAAACAATGGGCTAGCTGGTAAAACATTAACTTATACTGATACTGTTGCTGGTGTCGCAACTGATAAAGCGGCAGCTGATGCTAAGTATGAATTATGGTTAATGTCTAGTGGGCAATTAGCCTTTGCTAATGGACCATATAATAGTGGCTCAACTGTTTCAATAGATCCATTCGTTAATAGCTCTGATAGAGCAGAAGAAGCTGCAATAAAAACAACTTTTTCTAGTAGTAATCACTATCCGATAAGTAATTTAAAATATAATATTATTTTTCCAAAAGGTATAGGTGAAGGAGAATTTAAGCAGGTTGCTTCATTTGAGAGCTTTACTGGTCAACAAGAATTCGGTTATGGTACTACCGATCCTAATAGATGGCTATCGTATGAAGATACAACTAATAAGCTAAATAATTTGTTTTCCTATTCTCTAGCTATAAATGCCCTTCATTTCTTTGAAGGCTCTATTACTCCAGCTGGTCAGGCAGTAAGTATGGCATATTCTTTGACAGGTGATAGTGGAATTAGATATGATGGTGATTTGCTTGAAATATCAGGTAAACCCTTAGTGGCAGAAGAAATCTCCACTATTACTTATGATCAATTTATTCCAGCAACCGGCTCAGAACCAGCGAAAACAGTTCCGAAAACTATTTATTTGGGCAAAATAGCTGTTAATGTACCCGGCCTTATTTATGTTGATAATCTAGTTTCTTCGACATCTCCAGATAGTTTTAATCCAAATGACCATGCAGATACTCAATATAAATTTACTATTGAAAATAATGAAAGTGATAGCAATTTCGAGATTGAGGAAAGATATCCAAACGGAATAATTACTCTAACAATACCTGAAGATTTTGAACCAACAGTTTTTAATATATATAATGGCCGATATTATCAGGGTATAGAAGAAGTTTGGTTTGATGATGATCCAGAATCAGATTATGATGGCAAAATTATTAATGGCAATCTTGGAATTGCTGATTTTCAGACTGGGGAAATTACTATTCCTGAAGGAACGAAAGAAATACACTTAAGATTAGATGGAAATGGCTTAAAAACATCATATGGTGATGCTTTCCAAGGATATTTTAAAGGTAAGTTTACTAATAGTGAAGCAGGTGTTGTAGTTATGCCTGTAGAAATTACTGATCATAGTGGAGAATTATTACTAGATGGCAGAAAAATCCATACTGAAGAAGAAGCAGCTGCTGCTGATATGGAAATAATTGATTTTATGTGGACCCAACAAGGCTCTGTTGATAATCTAAATATTACTGTTACTAATGAGCATAATAATAATACTCCAAGACATCCTTTTCATTTAAATGATACAGAAGAAACCAATGGTGGTGCTGATATTTATTTCCGAAGAACAGATTTTGATACAAGCGATGGTAACTATGATGCCGGAATTATTTCTCAAGTATATGAAAATGTGGAAATCGATATCACAACCGAACTTGATGGTCATATGGAGCATATTTCCAAATTGGAACTAGGCACTGGATACTATTATGGTGGCGGTGGCATACAAGGTTTTTTAGTTGAAGGGCAACCGACAATTACATATTCAACTATTGATAAAGATGGTAATCCTGTTGCAACAGATAAAACCATTGATTTTGATAACAATAGAGAGTTCTTCTGTCCAGATGGAGAGTATCTAACTTCTATTAAAGTTAATCTTCCAGAACTGATTTTATATGCAGTCGGAAATGCCATTGAAGATTATAATAGAATTATTGAAGTTGTTTATAATAGCGATATTGATACTCCAGCTGGCGAAATGCCATTAACCAGTAATTCTTATGAAGATGCGTATTATGATGTAGTAAAGAGTAATCTGATAGCTAGTGTTACTGCTGATAATTTAGTGCATCTAGATGAAGATAGATCTTCAAGGTATCCACAATATTTCGAGTATTTAAATCCTGCAGCGGTTAGAATATTTTCTGTAGATACTGAAGATGCAAATTATTCAACACACACATTTGCATATGAAAATAAGATTAAATATGACTTTGATATCGGAAGCTACTCAACAACAGATGATTTTATAAATTTGGCTGATGGTATGGCTTTCTATTTTAAGTTAAACACAGATTATTTTCAATATATTGGGCCTCAAGACGAACATATTACAACGTTTAAAAACAGAGAAGATACTTGGCTAAGATACGATTTTTCTGTATCAAGAATAGAGGAAGATGATTATGATCTAACCCTAGAAGATTATAAGATTAATTTTCCAGGCGATTCTTTTAGAACAACTGTAAACGTTGAGGGTTCAGGCTCATATTTATTATTTACAGATGCTGTATTTGACATAGGTCCGATGATGGCAACAAATTCAGAGGACTATCATTACAATAGCTTTGTTCCATCTTCTTATGAGAGATCTAGAGCAGATGATGAAGGCATAACAGCGCAAAATGACTTAGAATATGGAATATCTGGTCTAGAAGGAGAGAATAGGCTGCTTGATTTAGGTCTTGATGATGCAACAGGTTTACCGCCAACTGATGGAAAACATATGACTCCATACATACAAGTTACTGGCGCACGTGCAACTGGCGTTGTTTTAACACCATCAATTGACGGCGGTGTTGTATCTGCTGATAACCAAGAGTATTTTGCAAATGAGCATGATGAGCTTTCATTAAGTGTTGTGGCTTCTAAGACAGCTAGCCAAACATTAGATGCTCTAATTACTATTCCAAAAGATGGAACAATCCCAATGAATCTGAATGGATTAGTTAAAGATGAAACAGGCGATAACTGGACTATTACATATTATAGTGAGTATACTGATGAAACTAATAATACTGTAACAACAGATGAATCAGAGGTTAAGTATATTAGAATTGAAAATGATAGCGAGACTTCTGAAAGTAAGTTATTTACTTTCCCATTAAGTGCTAATAAAGAATCACTATATGATGCTCCTAATAACACAGTTTCGACTATTGCTGCTGTTGTAAATGGCGGCGACACTAATAATGCTACATTCACTTTCAAGTGGTATGAGATTAGCGGTATAATCTTTAATGATATGGATAAGAATGGTTTGTTTGATGAGGGAACAGAAGAGTATACAGTTGATGCACTAACTAAAACAATTTTAGAAAATGCAACATTTACTGATGTATCTGCAACCCCAGAAAAAACATTTACACCAACAATCAATGAAGATGGCACATATACCCTACTAATTCCTCCTAAAGAGAGGGAGCCTGGCGCTGACTTCGATGCTTCTTATAAGTTAATTTATAATATCGAAGAAGCTGATGAGAACTATTTCATCTCAAGTGGTTATCCAACAAAGGGTGAGGACATCTTAATCAACAACAATCATCATATAAGTGATGGGCTGGAGTTCCATGCAGGAACGTCCGACTTTGGGGCTATTCAATATATAACTGATAGCAACCTAACTGATTTTGAAGTAACAGATGGTCATATGGACATTGGTGTTTATGTAGATTCTGTGAAGGCATTAACAGTGCTATTCGCTAAAGA
This sequence comes from uncultured Oscillospiraceae bacterium, assembly GCA_964369265.1. Taxonomy (GTDB): domain Bacteria; phylum Bacillota; class Clostridia; order Oscillospirales; family Ruminococcaceae; genus DAMCAP01. The sequence goes on along the minus strand of CAYJEV010000089.1, from coordinate 512 downwards.
CCCAACAACAACTCCAACTGTTGATAATAACTTTGAAAAGCAAACTGTATTATATGGCGGCACAATCACAGAGCCAACAACATCCCCAGAATACAATGACGGAACTTTTAAGTTCTGGACAGAAGAGCCGAATAACAAAGATACAGAGTGGAAGTTTGATACAACTATTACAGGCAATAAAATCTTATATCCATACTATACTTACGAGCTAGATTATGGAAAAAATGATGTAGCTACTGATGATGTTGTTCCAGACACAGTTATAGGACTGCACCCAAATGAAAAGGTTACTATTGATAATCAAGATGGTAAACCTTCATACGAAATTACTATAACTGGCAATGTTGTGCATCCAAACCCTGAAAAAGATGGCTTTATTTTCACAGGCTATGATCTAACTGAAGATGATACAACAAAGGAAAAAACACTAACAGCAACTTGGAAAAAGGATGATAGTGTTAAACACAATGTAATCTTCAAGCAAACAAACAACACAGATAACTTTAAAACTG
>CAYJEV010000088.1:0-7016 GCA_964369265.1 uncultured Oscillospiraceae bacterium | reverse complement strand
TTTTGGGTAAGCTATTTTTATTTTGGATTAGGACTCGAAAGCTGGCTCTTAGAAACAGTCTGACGAACTGTAGTTTTTTGCTTTAAGGGGGACGATGTGGGTATCGACACCCTATTGTGATTAACTAACTAGTTTAAAGCAAACCAGTTATATCAAATTAAGTACCAGATATATTTTTTCTCTAGCAATTATAAAAGTATAGGTGTATAATTGAAAAGTAAAGTCAGATATGTTTAAATGTCTTGAAATCACTTTTATCACTTTTAGCTTAGCAAGATTAGGGTGAATAAAATTATTATTTATGCTGCGATAAGCAGCAGGATGGAGTGTTTTATGCAATATATTAAGCAAACAATGGAAATGAAGTATCAAAAGCAACTAGAGGCTTTGGCAGCCAACGATAACGGCGTTAAACCTCTTAATTGGAAGCTATCCCCAAAGGCAGTGCGTACCTTTATATTAGGCTCTAGCAAGCCTATTAAACATAATGGCGAAGAGATAGTAATTAACAAGAAATACTTTGGAAACGATACACTAATTGAGCGATGTATTGTGACTTTAGCAACCAATAGAGGTCTTATGCTTGTGGGCGAACCTGGAACTGCTAAAACAATGCTCTCTGAGCTTCTTTCTGCTGCAATTAGTGGCACAAGCACAAACACAGTGCAAGGTTCAGCCGGCACAACAGAAGATATGATAAAATATAGCTTTAATTATGCCCTGCTTTTAGAAAAAGGCCCTGTTAAAGAAACATTAGTGCCAGCGCCGCTCTACACAGGAATGAGCAAAGGCATAATAACAAGATTTGAGGAGATAACTCGTACACCAGCTGAAATCCAAGACAGCTTAATTAGTGTGCTATCAGATAAGGTGCTTAACATCCCAGAGCTAGAAGAAGATAACATCCTATTTGCAAATGCTGGCTTTAACATCATCGCAACAGCCAACACAAGAGATAAGGGAGTTAACGAAATGAGTAGCGCCCTTAAAAGACGCTTTAACTTTGAAACTGTTGCCCCTGTAAACAACATTAAGCTGGAAACAGAGATTATAATGTCGCAGGTTGAGGAGCTAGCAGCCGAAAACATGATTGAAATGAAGGCAAATGAGGATATCGCAGAGCTTATCGCAACAATATATCATGAGCTAAGAACTGGCATAGCAGTTACTGGTGAGAAGATAAACAAGCCTTCAAATGTTATGAGTACAGCCGAAGCAGTCGCTGTTTATTATCAAACTATGATTTCAGCATATTATTATGATGATGGCAATATAAGCCTTGATGAGCTAGTTGCTAATCTCGCTAACGCCACAGCAAAAGAGAATGAAGAAGACTTAGTAAGCCTTAAAAACTACTTTAATACAATAGTTAAGAACAAAGGAGCTAATGAGGAAAACATATGGACAAAATTATTTCAAAAGAAGAAATTAATAAAATAATGCCATTTAAATATAGTAGTGATATACTATATTTCCCTGTGCGCCATCATAGCCCAGTATGTTCAGTTCAGCTATTAAGGGTTATTGAAGAATATCAGCCAGACTGCGTTTTAATTGAAGGCCCTGAAAACGCAAGCCATATGATGGAGTTTTTGGCTAGTGAAGAAACAAAATTTCCTGTTGCAATGTACTATTCCTATAAAGATAGCAAAAAGCTTGTTGACGAGGAGGAGGAAGCTAGGAGCTATAGTTGTTATTATCCTTTGCTTGAATACTCTCCTGAGCTTGTTGCAATAAAGAAGGCTGTTAGCGATGGTGTGGCTGTTAAATTCATCGACCTTCCTTTCGCTAAAAGGCTTGTTAGCACAGAAAATTATATTGGTGTTAGAAAAAGGCTTGACAAGAATAATTACAGCGACGATTACTTAATCTCTAGCACCAACATCGCAAAAGCTCTTTGCGAAAAAACAGGCTTTACAAACTTTGATAGCTTTTGGGATGCACATTTTGAAGTTAACGGCTTAGAGCTGTCCCCAGAGGAGTTTGTTACGCAGTTTAATACCTATACATATCTGCTAAGAAAAGGCTCAAATGAACACGATCTAATCGCAGACAGCACTATAATCAGAGAGCAGTTTATGGCTGAAGAGATAGAGAAGGCTAAGCAGAGCTATAGCAAAATACTAGTTGTGACTGGAGGCTTTCACACCTATGGCTTAATGCACCCAAAAGAGGGAGAGAAGCTTCCTTATAGCAAAACTAAGGCTGACGACGAGAGCATTTATTTAATGCCCTACTCAATGGAGGAGGCAGACGCTATAAATGGCTATGCTAGCGGAATGGTGTCGCCTGGGTTTTATCAAACTGCATGGGAAGAGCTAAAAAATGGCAATCGGAAAGCATATGAAACGACAGTCCTAAATCTCATACTAAAAACAGCGAAGGAATGCAAAAAGAAAAAGATGTTGATAACAATGTCTGACGAGGCTTCTGCTTTTAATATTGCAGAGGGGCTTGCTTTGCTTAGAGGAAAGTCGCAGTGCGGAAAAGATGAGTGCCGAGATGGGATAATATCCTCTTTTATTAAAGGAGAGCTTAATCCAGCAACAGAATTGCCACTAGACATATTAGGAGACTTTTTTACAGGGAACAGAATTGGAGATATACCAAAAAACTCTCCAACACCTCCAATAGTTAAAGATTTTATGGAGAGGGCAAAATTCCATAGATTAAAGATAGACAACAGCGTTAGAAAAGAAATTACTCTTAGTGTGTTTGCCAAAGGAAATCATCGAGAGATAAGCCGCTTTTTTCATACACTCAAATTCTTAAACACAGATTTTTGCAACCAAAAACGAGGAAGCAATTTAATCGACAGCAAAGACAGAAATATTATAAGAGAGATATGGGAATATCGATTTGCGCCTATGGTGGTAACAAGGCTTATTGAACAGTCTGTACATGGGGCGACTATCTCATCTGCTGCCTATCATATTCTTGCTGACAAAATAAAAGAAGCTAGCAGCGCAAGCGACTGCGCAAAACTGCTTATTGACTGCTTTTTAATGGGGATAAACGATAAGCTTGAGCTATTAAAACAAAAAACTATTGATACTATTGCTTTGGATGATGATTTTTTCTCTTGCGGGGAAGCGCTTTATCATTTATCGCACATATATAGGCTTCGTGAGTTTTATGGCGAGAGGGATAATTTAGATTACATTAAGCTTATAGAGCTATGCTTTGGCAAGACTTTATCTACATTAGAGTATGTTAAAAATTGCAATGAGGATATGGAGCAACAAGCGATAAAGAATGTCAAGCTTTTGTTTGATATTGCCTCAAAAGAGGAGTTTAAGCATTTTAAAGAAAGCATACTAGAAACGTTTATAGAGCTTGTGTATTCTGATTTAGTTAATCCAACCTTGCTTGGCGCAATGCAGGGGATATTATATGCTATGGGGAATATAGGGGCGAATGTTGTAACGTATAGTTTTAATACATATCTAGCAAGCAATGATGAGGCTGTTAAGGGAGCGAGGTTTTTATCTGGTGTCTTTTATACAGCAAGAGATATTATATTTGTTGGAGAAGAGTTTTTAAGCTCAATAAATAAGCTTATTTCCACTCTATCTAGCGAGGATTTTATAATTATGTTGCCAGATTTTAAAATGACTTTTAGCTATTTTACTCCATCAGAAATTGATAGAATATCAAAGAGCATTGCAAAAATGTTTTCATTTGATGGCAATTTACTCGATAAGCTCGCTATTGACGAACAGGACTTAATATATGGCGAACTGCTTAATAGATATTTGCTCGAAGAGTTAGGGGAGGTGTAGTTTTGGATAATCAAGCAGAAATAAATAGATGGCGACTAATACTAGGAAAAAACTCTCGAAACAATCTAAGCTTTGACGAAAATTCTTATTATGATCTCGAAAACACACTCGAATACCTCTATTCAAGAGATAAGGGCGAAAATGGTAATGGAGCTTTATCTGGCAGAAGGGGAGGTCAAGGAGGTTCAAACTTAAATGCTGTCACTTGGATAAACAGAGTCAGAAAGCTGTTCCCTAAAGAAGCAATTGAAAAGATTGAAAAGCACGCAATAGAAGAATTTAATCTAACCGAACTGCTTTGCGACAAAGAAACCCTCGAAAAGATGGAGCCTAATAGACAGCTTCTCAAAAACATACTTAGCTTTAAGCATATGATGAGCAAGGAAGTTGTTGACATTGCCAACAAGATCGTTAAGCAGGTTGTTGAGGAGATATCTAAAAAGCTTGAGCAGGAAGTTAGAAAGTCTGTGCTTGGCAAGGTTAATCGAAATCAGAGAAGCAATGTTAAGATTTATCGCAACTTTGATGTTAAAAGGACAATAAAGCAGAACCTAAAGAACTATGATAAAACAAGAAACAAGCTAATTATTGATAATGTTCATTTCAACAGTAATATAAAAAGACATAATAGCTATAGGGTGGTGATTGTTGTGGACGAAAGTGGGTCTATGATGGACTCTGTTATTCATAGCGCAATAATGGCAGGAATATTCGCTAAACTGCCTATGCTTGATGTCAAGCTTGTTATATTTGATACAAATGTTGTAGATTTGAGCGGGTATGTGGACGACCCTGTTGAAACCTTGATGAAAGTGCAACTTGGCGGAGGAACTGATATAGGGAAGGCGCTTGAGTATTCTGCTTCGTTGGTTGAAAATCCTAGCAAGACTATTATGGTGCTTGTATCGGACTTATATGAAGGCGGCGACGCTAGAAGAATGTACACAGCCATTAAAAATCAAATTGATAGCGGTACAAAATTTATTGCACTGACTGCCTTAGATGATGAATGCGAGCCTGTGTTTGATAGGGCGGCGGCAAAGAATATTGCAAAGCTTGGAGGATTTGTTGGCGCTATGACACCAAACAAGCTTAGCGATTTTATCGGAAACATAATTAGATAGGGGTGAGGAAGATTAACTTTAATAAATTTGATGATGATTATTTAACCGCCCTCACCAACAAGGGAATTGTAAAGCGAGCTTATAAAGATTTAGAGGGGATTGAGATAAACATTTCTGAAGAGGGGGAGGAGATTAAGGCGAGCTTTGAGGATGTAAGCATAACCTTAAAAGAAAACCTTTCAGAAAGCATTTGCAGCTGCCCTTCTAGAAGCATATGTAAGCATATCATAACGGCTGTGCTGCATATTAAGGCGAACTTAAATAACAACCCTAAAGCAGATCCAAGCGAAAACAAAGCAGAAAATGCTGATGACACAGCTAAGGCTGAGGAAGTTTATTTTGTTAAAACAGAGGAAATACTCGTTTTAGAGGAAGCGCCATTATTAAAAACAATGGGTGCGACTGCATTAAAAAAGCTGTATGCTGATGTTTTGCATAATCGCTTGCCAGATATTACAGAGGGCAAGTTTATTTTAGTGGAGCTAGGGAGTGGGCATAAGGTTCGGCTTTTAACCCCTATTAGCGATTCTGTTTGTAGCTGCAAAAGCAGCGATATATGTGTTCACAAGGCGGCAGCGATACTGTATTTCAAGGCTAGCAAGGGCGCGTTAGAGATAAAAAAAGAAGAAGCACCTAAAGCTGCCGAGATAGATATAGACGCTGTTATAAGCTTTGCAGAGAGGATTGAAGAGGAGATATGCCACATACTTAATGTTGGGCTTTCTCGCATATCTGATTCTATTATTGAGCATACAGAAAAGCTAGCGCTTAGCAGCCATAATGTTGGTATGGCAAGGCATGAGGGCATGTTCAGAGAAATATCTGCAATGTTTGAGAGCTATTTTAATAGGGATGTGCATTTTAGCGAAGCACAGCTATTAAAAAGGTTATCGGCTTGCTATCAGCTTGCAATGAAGATTAAAAACGCAAGAGAGCAAGAGAAACTTTCTGTTTATATGGGAAGTTTTAGAGATGAGTATGTTGAGGCTGCAAGCATGAGGTTTATTCCTTTAGGGGATAGGTATCTTGAAACTATTAGCGGATATGCTGGCAATGTTTATTATTTCTTAGAAGAGGAGAGCAGGAAAGTATATAGCTACTCTGATCTGCGCCCAACTTTTTATGATAATAATAGACAGAGCTTTGCTGGGGCAAATTTAATGTGGAGCTTAAATCATAGCATACAGGCTCTGATGGATCATAAATTTGAGCTGAAAAACCCAAAGGTTAGCGCAGACAGGAGGCTATCATCCTCAAACCAAATTGAGGGAAGCTTGGGCGAAAAGCTAAAGGGAGATTTGCCAATAAGCTCCGAGCTTATAACATATGATTTTAGAAAGCTTATTACTATTGAAGAAAAGATAGAGAATGACAGGGTTGCAATGGTTATCTCCTCTCGACTTATTAGGCATGGAATTGACAGCATAAGGCAGATGTTTTATATGCAAATTGCTGATGAAAACGGCTATCCTATCTCAATTGAACTAAAGAATAACAAGGCGAATAAAAAAGTTATAACCATATTAACATCATGGTGTTTAAAAGTGAAGGAGAACACTTTGTTTATTGGCGTTACTTATATTGAAGATGGAATGTTAAAGATGATGCCTATTGAGTTTAGCGAGGAGTTTGTTCCTTTGGATATGAGAGAGGAGGAGGGCGAGGATTTATGGCGAGTGTAATGCGAAGCATAGTAGTTGATTTAGAGTCTAGTATTGTTAATTTGTTTCAAGCTGGAATCTCAAGCGTTTCAGACAGCTTAATTTTCGAGCTTGAGGAGATGTCTAAAAGGCTATCAGAATACAAGTTAAAGCTAGTTTCAGAGGAACTCTCCCTTCTATCTTCCTTGTTAAAAGAAAAGGATAAGCAAGAAAATAAACTCCTTATTGTAGAAAAAATTATGTTTATTACAAATTGTATTCAAATATTAAAGAAAAAGATAAGTTATGATGAACTTGGAGGGTATTAGTATTGTTTATAATTGGGGGAGGGCGTTGAAACCCTCCCCTTATAATTGTTACTTGTGGCGATTTTCGTACGACGGTGCGTCGAGCGCCGCACCCTACCATTTTTGGTGCATCAACTTTTGGTGTGTCATTTATGGTCATAC
>CAYJEV010000087.1:0-7131 GCA_964369265.1 uncultured Oscillospiraceae bacterium | reverse complement strand
CTGAAATTTTTTGAAAAAAATTTAGCAAAACTTTTACTCTGCCTGACGGAACACTGAAAGTTTAGTGCGAAACCTTTGGCTATTCACTTTTAACTATTCCCCCTAACAAAAATATTTGAATACAAAGCCTTTGTATCAACTTTATCGCTCAGCCTCTTCGGTAAGCCAGCATATAAATATCTAAGTGCGTCTGGTGCATGAGTCAGCTCATGAGGCGTTATCGCAACATCGCTTGGATTATGCCTGTCCCTTGCTATAGCATTTAACGAACGAATTAAGTTTGGGCAATGGTTTGTGATAGTCAGGCCCTCCATTCCAGAGCTTTTAACCGATTTTTCCAAAGCCTCTTTAACAGTAAGCCAACCTGCCACCCTATTAGCGCTAACCCTTGTTAGTGGATAGCCATTTTCAAAAAATATATCGGCTATGCTCCTTCCAGTTTGTCCGTTTCTTCCCCAAAGGTCAGGAGGTGCAAATATCATTCCAATTTTATAGCCCGTCTTTTCAATTTCAGCTGCTGCCTCGCTAACCAAAAGCTTAGATTTATACACTTCTTTTAGCACCCTAACCCTTCCATAAGGATTAACTGCCGCCACTAAAAACGCGAACATATCAAGCCCATAATCCATGCTACAAAAAAGCTTTTCATCTTTTTGCTTTGGCATATATGAAGTAACATGAAACGACCTATCAAAATTATCAAAATACTGCCCATCAAAAACGTCCCATTTGCCCTCAAGCAAAGTTTCTCTTTCCTTTGTTGGCAAGCTCTTTAAGCGATTGACATACATAGGATCTTTCTTCATCAAAAAGCTGTTATCTTTAATAACCGCTGGAATAAATATGCTCTTTCGGTTGTTGTCATCGGTATAGGGAATATACTCATTCTTTCCATCTATAAATCTAGCCTTAACCCAGTTATGTCCTATCCCCCCTGGGTTAGTTGTAGACTTTATCTGCTTTGGAAAGTCATTCGCTCCCCTGTTTCGGCTTATCAAATATGTGTATTGATATTCGGTGAAATGCGTCAGCTCGTCAAAACGAATAACATCATACTCAGCCGATTGATATTTAGTAACATCTCCCTCGCTGTCGCAATACCCAAACTCAACAATAGAGCCATTTACAAACCTCCAAATATGTTCGCTCTTATTATAAGCAGCGACTGAGGTTGGAAATATCTCATAGCTTAGTAGCAAAAGCGATCTATTAAGTTCAGGAAATGTTCGCCTAAGCAAGAGTTGTCTGCTCCCTTTATACATACAAGCGAACAATAGGCTATCCATAAGCTGCGCATAAGACTTCCCTCCTCCAGCAGCTCCCCCAAACAACACTTCGTCCTCCATACTATTTATAAATAAGTTTTGTTTTGGAGTTACAGATAGGTTAATCTTCCTGTTCATCAATAACTCGGATGTTAATAGTTATAATTTCGCTATCCCCATCCTGTCCCCTCCAATCATATTGTTTTATTAGAGTATTAGCGAGTGTGGAGGATATCTCGCCCTTCTCCCAGCCAGCGCCAATCCTGTTCATTATTTTCTCGGCTAATGTCCTTTTGGGAGAAGGCTCTAAAAAATACCACTCCTTAAGTACCTTTGGCGATATAGATAGTTTGTCGCAAATCTCCAATATGCTATAAGGCTTGTTATCCTCGTTGTTAAAATACAAATTTGCCCTTCTATCCATCTCTTTAATAGTCATATATTCTCCTCCTTTTCTATTCTTTTTATAAGCCTAGTAATTTCATGTTTTTTATGCTTATTTGGCTATGAACTTATTGTAACTTCAATTTTATCGTAATTGTGATGATGCAATTACAAAAATAGATGATATATATTATATTTTTTCGCTATTTCGCATAAATTTTCCATATATTTTAAAATAAAACCCATTTAATTCTTTAAAAAACATATTGACAAAGCCCCCATAAGCATATATAATAAATCAGTAACGTCTGCGTTATACTTTTTTGCACGCATAAAAGAATAGCTTGCCATATTATGAAAGGTGGTTAAAAGATGATAATAGATATTAAAAGTCTTTTGGACATCAGTGGCGAAAAGCAGGAACTTAAATGTGAAATCATGCCGACTGCCGATAGGCTTAGCAGCTTTGGGATATTAGCCCCATTAAAGCTAGAAATTGCCTTATTAAACAGGGCGACAGTATTAGGGCTAGAGTATAAGGTTAGATTTAATCAAAGATGCATATGTGATCGTTGCTTAAAAGAGGAGCTAAAGGAAAATGAAATGACATTTTCCCACACTCTAGTCAGAAGCTTAAACGGCACAGAGAGCGAAGGGTATCTGCTTGTGCCCGACGATCGTCTTAATATAGCAGTTGTAGCAGAAGAAGATATTCTGTTAGAATTGCCAAAGTGGTATCTTTGTCGAGAAGATTGCAAAGGGATATGCCCTATGTGTGGGGTGGATCTTAATTGCAGCAGTTGCGGGTGTAAGCAGGACAATAGTGACCCAAGACTCGAAATATTAAAGAAATTGTTGTAATTAAGTTAAGGAGGTGCCAAAATGGCTGTACCAAAGAAAAAAGTTTCAAGAGCGAGAAGAGATAAGAGACGTTCCAGTGTTTGGAAATTAACTGCTCCTGCTCTGTCCAAATGCACACAATGTGGCGAGCTTAAAACTCCACATAGAGTTTGTTCTTCTTGTGGATTCTACAAGGGTAGAGAGATCATAAAGATGGAAGCTTAGGTTTTAACCTAAAATAGAGCGGTATCTGCTTTGTGGATACTGCTTTTTTATTGCAATAATAAAGAAAAAGAGTTATAATAATAAAATAAGGGGTGAGGAAATGGCAGTAGTAATTGAAGATGTAATAAAAGGCAGCCTTAGCGACAAAAACGGAGTAAAATCGGCAGATATCTTAGTTAGCATTAACGGCAATGAAATTTCTGATGTGCTTGACTATAGATTTTATATAACAGAAAAGCTTATAACATTAAAACTCCTTCGCAGCGAAAATCAAAGCTATGAAGTTACAATAAAGAAAAACGAATATGACGATATAGGGCTTGAATTCAAAACATATTTAATGGACAGCCAAAGAAGCTGCAAAAACGGTTGCATTTTCTGCTTCATTGACCAAAACCCTAAAGGAATGAGAGAGAGCATATATTTTAAAGATGACGATGATAGAATGTCATTTTTAATGGGTAATTATATAACTCTAACCAACCTTGAAGAAAAAGACATTGATAGAATAATAAAAATGAAGATCTCCCCTATCAACATCTCTGTACACACAACTAACCCCGAGCTTCGTGTAAAGATGATGAAGAATAGATTTTCAGGGGATGTATTAAAATATTTAAAAAGACTTTTGGAGGCTGGCATAGCTGTCAACACTCAGCTTGTGCTTTGCCCTAACATAAATGATGGCGAGGAGCTAAGGAACACTTTATCGGAACTATGCTCCTATGCCCCACAAATCGGCAGTATTTGTTGTGTGCCTGTTGGGCTAACAGCATATAGAGAAGGGCTTTATCCTCTTTCGCCTTTTGATGAGAAAAGCTCAGCAGAGGTTATTGATATAATTCATGAATTTAGCGATAAGCTGCTTTTGGAGCATGGCGATAGAATAGTATATCCATCCGACGAATTTTTTATAAAAGCCAAAAGAGATATACCGCCAGCTGAATACTATGGCGATTTCAAGCAGCTTGAGAATGGTGTTGGTATAACAGCTCTGCTTAGAAAAGACTTCATAGAAGAGCTTTCATACACAAATCCACTAAACAAAAATAGAACTATATCAATAGCAACAGGCAAAGCTGCATATACATTCATTAAAGAGCTTTGCGAAAAGGCAGAAGAGCTAGACCCTTCCCTAACAACAAATGTTTATGCTATACCTTCCTTATTTTTTGGAGGTCATATAACAGTAACTGGGCTTGTTTGTGGCTCTGATTTGCAAAAAGAGCTTGCCGATAAATCTTTAGGCGATACATTACTAATTCCTGATGTTATGCTAAGGCATGAGGGAGATTTATTCCTTGATAATGTATCGACCGAGGATATTGAGGCTAGTTTTGAGAATACAAAAGTAAAATTTATTGGAACAGACGGAATGACATTATGCGAAATGTTATTTAGTGAGGACTAGAAAGGAACGGTAATAAACATGGCAAAACCTATTGTAGCAGTTGTTGGTAGACCTAATGTTGGTAAATCCACACTGTTTAATAAACTTATTGGTCAAAGGCTTTCAATAGTCGAGGACACACCTGGAGTTACAAGAGATAGAATTTACTCTCCATGTGAGTGGTTAAATCAAGAGTTCATGCTTGTTGACACAGGCGGTATAGAGCCGTATAGCGAGGATATTATCCTTCAGCAAATGCGTCGTCAAGCTCAGCTTGCAATCGATAGCGCCGATGTAATAGTGATGGTGGTTGATGTTAGAACAGGAATGACAGCAACAGACAAAGAAGTTGCTTCCATGCTTCAAAAGAGTGGCAAGCCTGTTGTACTTTGTGTAAACAAATGCGATAGAGTTGGCGCTGCTCCTCTTGAGATGTATGAATTTTACAATTTAGGGCTGGGCGATCCTTTCCCTGTTTCCTCTCTTCATGGTAGCGGAACAGGTGACTTATTAGATGAAATCTGCTCTCATATTGATTTTAAAAGCTTCAACGAGCCTGAGGACGAATACATCAAGGTTGCAATCATCGGTAAGCCTAATGTTGGTAAAAGCTCGTTGGTTAACAGAATTGCTGGAAATGAGAGAGTTATTGTATCAAACATCGCTGGAACAACAAGAGATGCAACCGACACTATCATCGAAAATGAGCACGGCAAATATGTATTCATTGACACAGCTGGCATTAGAAAAAAAGCTCGTGTTGAAGAGGCTATCGAACACTATAGTGTTCTAAGAGCTTATATGGCTGTTGATAGATCCGATGTATGCCTAATTGTTATTGATGCAATGGAAGGCTTCACAGAACAGGACAGCAAGGTTGCTGGCTATGCGCACGAACAAGGCAAGTCTTGTATCATCGTTGTCAACAAATGGGACTCTATCGAAAAAGACGATAAAACTATGATTGAATATAGAAGAACTTTAGAAGCTGAATTTTCTTTCATGGCTTATGCAGAATACGCTTTTATCTCTGCGCTAACAGGGCAAAGAGTCGATAAGCTATTCCCTCTAATCAATGCCGTTGCTGAGGAAGGGGCAAAGAGAATCTCCACAGGTACTCTTAACGACCTACTAGCCTATGCGACTGCAAGAGTTCAGCCTCCGTCTGACAAAGGCAAGCGCCTAAAACTATACTATATGACACAAGCTTCTATAAAGCCGCCAACCTTTATCATCTTCACAAACAATAAGGAAATTTTCCATTTCTCATATCAAAGATATATCGAAAATCAAATCAGAGAAAGCTTTGGCTTTAAAGGAACACCAATAAGATTTGTAATTAGAGAAAGAGGAGAATAATGGAAGGTATATACACATCTCTTGCTATATCATTTGTTATCGCTTATCTGCTTGGAAGCATTAACTTTGCTATTATAATCTCTCGCATCATCTCAAAAGACGACATCAGAGAATATGGCAGCAAAAATGCTGGTGCAACAAACATGGCTAGAAGGTTTGGAGGCAAGATAGCCGCCCTAACCTTTGGGCTTGATTTCTTAAAAGGCTTAGTGGCAACCGTTGTAACAACAATCCTATTCGCCTTCCTTGCCCCTGAGGCAAGCGAGGAAGCTTTTAGAATTTCTGCTTTTGCTGGCGGATTTGGCGCATTACTAGGGCATATTTTCCCTATATACTTCGGATTTAAGGGCGGAAAAGGCATGGCAACAGGTCTTGGAGTATTATGTGGCTGTTCTTTCACAAGCTTTTTAGTTATCTGCGTTATATTTGTTCCTATCATTCCGCTAACAGGCTATGTTTCCCTCGCCTCTGTGCTTGGAGCTGGCTTTTTCCCGGTGGTGCATGGTATAATCCAGCATTTAAGAGGGCAGTTTAGTGTTGGGGAGCTTTTAGTTTCAATTCCTTTAGGAGCGCTTTTAGTTTATGCTCATAGAGAGAACATAAAAAGGCTTCTTTCAGGAACTGAAAACAAAGTTGGCAAAAAGAAAAAAAGCTAGAAAGGATGTTTCCTATGTCAAATATATTTATTCTTGGCTCTGGTAGTTTTGGTGTATCTTTGGCAGAAATATTATCCAAATCCCATAATGTAACGCTTTGGGGATGGAAAGAAGCAAGCCAAAAAGCATTAAAACAAACCAGAAAACAGCCAAACTTACCATCAGTAATTCTCTCTGAAAATATAAATGTCGTTTGGACTACAGAGCTTCTCAAAGAAGCAGACCATGTTATTATCGCAACACCAACAACAGGCGTTAGAGAAGCTGCAAGGCTTTGCGAGGGAGTTATTAAGCCAGATGCTGTTGTGTCATGTGTTGCAAAGGGCTTTGAGCAAAGCACAAGAAAGCGTATGAGCGAAGTGATAACAGATGTGTTATCAACTAACAATGCTGTTGTTGCGCTTTCAGGCCCTTCACACGCAGAAGAAGTTGCTGCCAACGAACCAACAACCTTAGTCGCTGCCTCAACTAACAAAAATGCCGCCGAAAGCGTACAAGAGCTTTTTGCGGGAACAATGATAAGAGTATACACTTCTGAGGACATTATTGGCACTGAGCTTGGCGGTGCGCTTAAAAATGTAATTGCTTTTGCTATTGGTATCTGCGATGGATATGGAAGAGGCGATAACTCAAAGGCAGCCTTAATGACAAGAGGGCTTACTGAAATTAGCAGGCTTGGGGTTAGAATGGGCGCAAATCCAGAAACCTTCGCTGGACTGTCTGGCGTCGGCGATTTAATCGTTACCTGCACCAGCGTACACTCTCGAAACAGACGTGCTGGAATATTAGTTGGTAAGGGCAGAACAATAAAAGAGGCTGAAAACGAGGTTGGAATGGTTGTTGAAGGCATTAAAGCCACAATCGCAGCCTACGAACTTTCAAAAGAACTAAGTGTTGAAATGCCTATCACCACCCATATATACAAGGTTATAAATGGCGACTTAACTGTCGACGAAAGCCTTCAATCCCTAATGGGCAGACCTCTTAAAAGCGAAAGAGAATGGCTAGGTGA
>CAYJEV010000086.1:0-7178 GCA_964369265.1 uncultured Oscillospiraceae bacterium | reverse complement strand
TTTTGAAGGTCGTGGGCAACGGAGTGCCCACATGACCAATTTATATTAGATTTTTCCTAAATCTAATATAAATAATAAATGGCAGCGGTTTTCTGCTGCCATTTTACATAAGGAGATTTATGAGAAGAAAAAAAACAAATTTATCGACCATGAGTAGCAAAAATATGGCGTTTTTCGGAATAATACTAATCTTTTTTCTTCTAATGCTTCAATCGGCTGCTGCTCTTTTTTTCTCGAATGCAAGCGAGGAAATAACTCAAATCGATATTGTGTTCAGAACGGCGCTTAGCTCTATTTTTGGTTATATAATGAGCATGGTTTCGACCAGCGATTTCACAATTAAAGAAAAAATCAAGCGTGAGCCTGTTTCTACGCCAAAGCCACCCCCAAACCCTATTCCTAAACCAACAGAAATTGAGATAAAACAAGCCGAGCTACCTCCACAAGCTTTAGAAAAGAAGAAGATTATAGTTAATGTGCAAATAATAGTATTAACCTCTGTCTGCGTTTTTTGCCTTATCATACTGCTTATAGTTAGAAATTTTAGCGAGATGATTGTAATTACCGATTCTAACATTGTCACTATTTCTCAATATAGAGATATTATATCTGGGAGCATTGGCGCTTTAATTGGTCTTTCTCGAAACAATAACAGTCAATAAACCGTCATTATTCTTTTTAAGGATAGTGACGGTTTATTATTTGCTAAACTTTGACGTAATTTTCACCTCATATAATATCAACCTTGATAAAACATCATTATCATTGTATAATAACACTATAACGATATATAACAATACTATATGTCGATATTCTTACTAAAATAAAGGAGGGAGTTTTATATTTATATTTACTATAATATTATCTTTAGTTTTATTGATACAGCCTATTTTAATGATTCATTTTGGAACATATTATAAAAATGGTTCGCCCAAAACAATCAATAAAACAATAGGATACAGAACAAAAATGTCAATGATAAACAATGATACTTGGCAATTTGCTCATAACTATTGGGCAGATATTAGCGGCAAAATCGGAAGGTTTTTGATTCCAATTCCCATTATTCCTATCCTGTTCTTTTTCTTTGTTTTTAATGATGACACCACAAATATTGATATTATGAGTATCTTGGTTATTATTATTTTAGCTATAGAAGTCATAGCATATTTCTTCGCTATTTTTCTGACAGAAAAGGCATTAAAAAGAACCTTTGATAGCAGTGGAGAAAGAATAAAATAGTAAGAAAGACGATTTCGTTATCAAGAATTCAATACTAAAAATCATCTCCACTTTTAACAAGATGGAGATGATTTAATTGCTTATATTTCTCGAATTTGCAACATAAGAGCGTCACTGCCATCTATCCAATTGATTTTTTGGCAACTAAATTTTTTTTCTTTGTATGCTGGAACTTCTGCAATCAGCTTTAATACAACACCTTTTTTATTGCCCTTTTCAAAGCAAGGTGCGTTATAAATATTATCGCCCATTTCTTTTGCAGCCTTGTTTAAGTATAGAGGTCTGCCTCCATCTATTTTAACAACCATAACAGCAGTATCTAAGCTATCGAGCAATTTGCTCATGCTCTCCTTATCTTTTATAGCTGTTTCAATCAAGAATTGGTTGACAATTACAGTTGATAACTGCTGGCAAACATCAATAATATACCCAATCTCTTTATCGCTTTGTTCTTCATTATTAACGTACTTTTCAAATACAATATAACCAAGAAGAATCTTTTTGTTTCTAAGGGCGAATATATATGTGTCGCTATCCTTATCGCTTCCAAAGCCTAAGTCTAATAAGTCGTCATTTCCTTTTGCAATAAACAAGTTATGTGACTTAAAGGTTTCGCTCATTTTAGCAACTAATCCGATAGATAAGTCTTTAACAGTTGGCTGTACTTGTGGATCAAAGTTTATCCAGCTATCAATGCATTTTATACCATTCTTTGTATAGTCAAGCTTTGTTATGTATGCCCTAAAGAATGAAAACTGCTCTGCAATCATTCTTAGTACATACTGAATTGTATATTCAGCGTCCTTTGTTTCCTCAACAAGATTAAATACATACTCCTTTAGGTTTTCGCTAAAATCACGTATTCTCTCGCCTAGATCATCTTTGCTTGCTTGGCTGTTTAGAATGTTTGTTCTGTTAGATTTATAGACAACATCCTTTTGCCCTTCATAGAAAGTATAGTTGTTTTTTCCAGCAACCTTTGTTGAGTATAGAGCTATATCTGCATACTTATATATTTCTTCAAACACAAGGGAATCGCTAGTTGTTGCAATGCCTATACTAGCGGAGATGTTAATTGTTATGCCGTTTTGCTCATATGTCTTTCTAAAAGCATTGCAAACATCTTCAGCCCTAGCCTTTATAATATCTATTTCTTTGTAGTTTCTTAAAAAGACGAAAAACTCATCTCCTCCGACTCTGCCAAGAATATCGCTCTTTTGGAATATGCCACGAAGAGAATTTCCAAGCTGTTTAATAACCATATCTCCATATAAATGCCCAAAGCTATCGTTTATGCTTTTGAAA
The DNA here is from genome assembly GCA_964369265.1 of uncultured Oscillospiraceae bacterium. Lineage (GTDB taxonomy): Bacteria > Bacillota > Clostridia > Oscillospirales > Ruminococcaceae > DAMCAP01. The sequence goes on along the minus strand of CAYJEV010000086.1, from coordinate 4,631 downwards.
TTATCTATATCAACAATCATTAAAGCGCCATTTGTAAGAGGGGGTTCTGAACTTAATAGCTTTTTAATTTGCTGCTCAGTCATCTTTTTATTGTATAGACCAGTTAGACCATCACGTTGACCTAGCACCTCGGCTTGCCTAACAAAGTCATAAAGCTTTACATAAGAATTAACTCTAGCCTTTATAACATTCTCTTTAAATGGCTTTGTTATATAGTCGATAGCGCCTAGCTGAAAGCCTTTTTCCTCGCTGTCTGGATCGTCTAATCCAGTTATAAAGATGACAGGTATTTTGCTATATTCTTCGCTTACCTTAAGCTTAGCGATAACTTCAAAGCCATCTAAATCTGGCATAATAATATCGAGAAGAATAAGCTTAGGATTTATTTTTTCGAGTAGCGTAAACATTTCTTTTCCGCTGTTAGCGCATACTATTTTATACTCACCGCCGAGTATGCGAGTAAGCACCGCCTGATTTAACTTACTATCATCAACAACTAAAATCTCTTCCATTACTATTCCTCCCTTGTTTAACAATCTATATTTAATCATATCATTTTTAAAACTAAAGCTTTAAGACAAGATAAATTACCACTATTATACCATAGTCATGTTTAGTATGTCCATAGATAAGCACAAACTTTTCCGTATTATCGCATTTTTATTATGCTTATTTGGCATGTTTTGCCCTAAATAAAAAACTACAGTGATATTTCACACTGTAGTTTAAAACTGCCGAAAAAAGCACTTATGCAATATTTTTGACACTATACATTATAATCATATTTCCTATAAGAATAGCGTTACTCAAATAATAGGCTATTGCTTTTTAAATATTAAAAGCATTCCTAAAACTGCTCCCACAAATGCGATTGGCGCTAATCTCACAAATACCCATTCAACCGAATGAAATCCGACCCCTAATATAGCAGTTTCAATATTGGTATAATCCCAGCTTAAGTATGGGCTATCTATCTTTAATAAATAATGAAAACCTGCAACTATTATGGTACATACCAAAACATATAGCATTAAAATCAACTTTCGCCTTTTTATGTTTTTTTGCGAAAGCTGCAAATTAATAACCTCTAATTTTTCAGATATTATTTTTAAGTCATCTGCTCTCTCTTCCATAATAGTTTCTCCAAGCAAGGCGCTTACTGGTATCGAAAATACTTCTGATATGCTTATTAACATTTCAGAGTCGGGAACAGACAGCCCTTTTTCCCATTTAGATATAGTCTGTCTAACCACATTCAGCTTAATTGCAAGCTCTTGTTGTGAAAGCCCTTTTGATTTTCTAACTGCTTTAATATTTTCATTCAACATAACAAATACCTCCTTTGTTTATAATCCAAGTATAGCAGATAGCTAACTGTTGCCGCAAGCAATGCATTTTAACATTTGGCATATTATGTATATATTTTCACCTTCAGCCCTTATTCTATGTTTGAGTTTATCAAATATAAATACTAAAACTGCCACCACATTAAATGCAGTGACAGTTTTGATGCTTATAGATTAGTTATGATAGGTGATGATTATTTTAATAAATCCATCTCAACAATTTCAAGCACATCTTCTTGCTTCATTGTTAATAGCATTTGTGTCTTTATAACATCTCGAAGCATTCCCCTTGCTTGATTATTAACCTTCATTATTTCTGTTAAAGTGTGTTGTGTTTTGGAGAGTATACCGACATTGACATTCAAGCTTTCAGTTTCAGATGTTAAGTCAATTATTGGAGTTATTCCTGTTGACTTATTAGCCTTGCTGCCATTATCATCATCTGGTCTTTGTGTTGTGAATTTCAGTTTATTAGTATCAATAAAGAACTTAACATAGTATCTTCCCGCTGGCAAATTTTCAAAAGCATATCTTCCATCATTGCCAAAAGCATCCTGCCTTGTTGCAGTGACACGTTGCTGTTCTCCTGCTTCATTATATAAAACAGCCATTACATCATTTAGATAGGCTTCTTCGTCGCTGTAATAACCATCTCCATCGCTATCAAACCACGCATAGCCTGTTATTCTAGCAGTATCAGGTTCATTTGGAACAACTTCAACGCCAACCTTCTCTGGCTCAACTGCAAGCAAATGCTGCTTGACATCTGATAAATCAGTATACACAACATCAGTCGCAAAAGAGTTCCATGCAACAGAGCCAATAGCTGTGCCAACAGGTATATTAGCGCTTATGCCAACTCTTAGGCTTTGGGCTGGCTTTAAAACTGTGTCTTTTATTTTGACTTTAAATGCCCTAAGCTCGCTCAAGTCCTCTGGAATTTCAGTGCTCCAGTCGTCCACACTTCCTATAACATTAAAAGCAGGTCCAAACCTAACAGGATCGCTGCTTCTTGAATAATAGATATCAAAGCTTACCTCCTCTTCGCTAGGAAATAGATAAGCAACCACTTCTGTTAACGCAAATACTTGATATTCACTATTTCGAGGTATAGCTGTTTCAATAACTCCAGTATCGCCGATAAAAGGGAGAATATCGACTATCTCAACTTCCTCAAGGTTAGCATTGCCTATATTTGTGACTGATATTAAATATTCAAGGCTTCCTCCACTAACCGTTCTACCAACAAATGGTTCTTCAATATATTCTGTATCTAGCAATCCCTTAACTTTTTTGTTAGAGGAAGTGCTAACAAAATAAAGTATTCTGTTTGTCATAGTATTGCTTTCGGCGTAGTTTGTCGATACAGTTAAATCTTCAGCAATATTATCTTGGTCTACATATACATCTATGCTAGTTGGAATAACACCAACACTATTTCGTGAATTCATCAACAAAGAGGTACTGACATTTCCTAAAGCTCCAACTGCTACCCTAGCCTCAAATGCTATTCTAATAGTCGCTAGTTGCCTAAATGAGTAAGCATTTTCATCTTTAAACTCAAATTTAACTAGCGTATCGCCATTATCATTGAAGTTAGGAATTAACCTCACCTCTGGTTGTGGTGGTGAGGTTGCTGTGAATAAATCGGTGTAATTGTAGGTCGGATTGCCTAGATATTCAAACTCTTTTCCAAGTAATACAGCAAAGATTGGATTATTTAGCCTAGAGCTTGCGCAAGTTGCCCTTAGAGTGAAGGTTACTATATCGTTAGGCTTTACAGGGTTTTGATTAACGCTTGATAATAGGCTTGGATTTAACACACAATAGTTAGCAACTATTGTAGTTTCATTGGAAACAATTTCTGTTGTAACTCCCTCTACATCAAAGCTTAGGTGTATATGATCTAATATTGAGCTATCTATTGGAGTGTCAGCATTCACAATACCTAAAAGCTGAGGAGAAATTCTGTTTCTAACGCCAATGCCCAAAGTTTCAAGCCTCCAGATTAGTTTGGTTAGATTATCGCCCTCAGCAATAACAGCCGTTAAATCAACAACACTATTTACATCTGTGTTAAAAGGTCCTAATTGCCCTGTTATGCCGTTTACTGTTTCATAGTCGATGAAATAGTCAGCAGAAATATTCTGCTCTATTGCTCCAATATGAAATGCACCTGAGCTAAACTCATAATACTGCACCTGTGCTGGGAGATCATTCTCAAAAAGCACACTCTCTAAAATCTGATTACCAACATTATGAATGTTCATTCTAAAGCAGATATATTCAGATGGCAAAGAATAATCTGGTACATATAATGAGATATTTGCATTATAAACAGGCTCTGATAGAGTTACTGCATTCACCTCATCATCTTGTGCTACTGTGTTTATGCTCCAAGTCGCTATAGTGTCAACCTCTGTTCCAACTAGAGCTAGTTCATCTATGACTGCCCTATACACAAACTCGTAGATTTCGCCCCTATAGTTTGGTATAAAAAAGCGAAGGGAATTATCAATATAAGTCGCCTCTATACCATCGGCTGAAATGTCTGCAAATTTTGAGGAAACGTCCTTACCAACAGCAGGATAATTTGTGTCAATAGTCACAATATCCGATCCATTACATATTATTTCAACATTCTGAATCTCTGCGCCTAAATCGCCAAAGTTCTGGAGAGTTAGCTTATAAAAGACAGCGCTTCCAGCTGATGGCGCTTCTATTGGCAGCACAATCTCTCTTGAGATTTCAAATTGCGGTGTTGCCGATAAGGTAATTGCCTCATTCTCAAAAGATATAAATTCTAAGCCATTGATAAACATTTTAGGGTTTAATATAAAGCTTTGAGCATTTTCTGCTTCTAGCTTAAATGTTAGCCCAAATCCTAATCTAACAGCTATCCCAAGATCTGTTATAGCCCCAAAGTCATATACAATCTCTGTTCCACCAGCAACTGCTATTGTGTTAACTGATTTTACAGGTTCTTTTGCATCTCCTAAAAATATCTCAAAATAATCTGGAATAAAAACTCTTATCTCAGCAGAGTCAATATCCCCCTCCACACCATTAAAGCTAGCATTTAATGAATATACAAAAACATCTTCATAGTTTCCAAACTGTCTGTCCACTTGCGATATTAGTGTCGCCATAATTGCTCCTTTCAAATAAGTTAATTAGCGTGCACCACTATACTATAATATAATTATTGCAAGAATATTGACACAGTTTTATTAAGCATACTATATTGAAAATAAAGATGTATTTTGTTATAATATAAATAATCTC
>CAYJEV010000085.1:0-7229 GCA_964369265.1 uncultured Oscillospiraceae bacterium | reverse complement strand
GACATAACTTTATGCTTGAACTAAAAGAATAGCGAGATTAAAAACACCCATCAAGTAAGCGAAAGCGGAGCCTTGATGGCGACAAAACCAGATGGTTTTGTGAAGTAAGAAGTAATAATGAATAGTGAAGAAGTATTGTATCGCCGATGAGGCAGATGCTTTGAAATGGCGACTAATAGTCGCCGCTACAACGTCACAGATAAATTGCCATAATGAATAGGCTAAAAAAATGTCCCTAAATTTTGTGCATCAATTAAGAATAGAACTTTTCAGGATTTAAACGGTAGACTATAGCTGGTCTGCCTTTAACTTTTGTCTGCTGTTTATGCGACACAACAGCTATTCCCTCTTTAACTAACGTTGCAGTTATGCGTGTTGCGCTTCGCTTTGTTATTTCAAGATAGATAGCGATTTCCTCAGCTGATAATATATGCTGTCCTCTTGTGGTTATAATATCGTAGATTTTGCTTAGGTTTTTTGGAGATATTCCCTCAATTTGGCGAAGGTGTGGATTAAGAGAGATGCTAACATGCTTTTTATTGCCCTTTACTAACGGCATTGGTGCATTTTCAGAAGAAGTCTGCACAGCTGAAATTATATTGCCGTCAAACTCGCTAACTACAGCATTTGAAGCGCAGATATACGCTTCCTCCATTGTCTTGCCAACACCCCAACCAATTCTTATAGGAAAGTCAAGATGTTCTTTTAAATAATCCCCTAGCTGACAAGAATGATAGCCATCTGTTAGCTTGTTTAAATCCGCATTTGAAGTTAACACTTCGCAATCAACGCCTACTGAATGTATCATAAAGCATTGCGAATGACTTTGGTTAAAGCTACTAAGCGCCAAAGCAAGCTGCTTTGTTTGCTGAACAACATTATCGCCCTCTTCATTAATTATCGACTTGTTACAAATAAGCCCAACTGCTGGAAGATTGTTGTTAATTTGGCGATTTCTTATGCTAGTGACTAAATTTAACAGTCCTTTTCGGCAACTATTCTCGCTGCCTGGTATGTAAATGAACTTTCCTCCCCTTGAAGTAACATCCTGTTCAACAGCAGAGAAACGAGAGATTACAACATCAACTGCCCCCTCCTCTATAAGCTCAACAAATTTGCTCTTCGAAAGAGAAAAAGCATTCTCATCAAGCTCTATAGGTCTTATGCCTATTGGCACGTTTTGCTGACCTAATGAGTGTGTGAATTTTCGGCAGGAAGTATATAAATCAGTCACAACACGAGAAAAATCGCTCACACCCTCGCTAGCAAGCTTTAATAGCGCCATTAAAAAATCGCTATCATCCACTCTAAGGCAGGTGTATGGTATGCGCATTGTTGTGTGTTGTTCAATTATTGACTGGCTATATATTCCTCCAAAGAAAATACCGTCTAAAAACCAGTGATTTTGTTCATAGAGATTTATTATCTCTTTTGGGTCACTATAAATAATAGGAACAATACTAACACCACTCGGAGCTAGTTTTTGAGCATCTTCTGGACGCAAAGCAGCTGTTTTAGCGGCAATCAAACCTATTTTTATCATATGAAACCCTCCTTTTAGCAGTTTTATATAGACTTTACTACATATATGTGATACAATAGCATTGTATTTTGTAGCCATTAAACGATTTAGCATTATGATTATAACATATATTTTTAGTTTTGGCTACCCAACTTTTCAAAAAAGGAGAAAGAAATGAAGCCACTTATCGGTACAATAACAGCTGGTATCGCTTTAAGCGATATAACAGAAGCTGTTGCTATGATTGAAGATAAATGCGAGATAGTATATCTTTCTTATCGAAACTATGATGAGGTTAAAGATGTAATCTCCAATAATATAAAAAAGCTCGATGGTATAATGTATGGTGGATATCGAAGCTATATCGCTGCTCCTGTTGAACAAGACACTATACCTTTCGAAGTTCTTAACATTGGCGCAGCCGATATATACGAGCTGTTCCTTAGAATAATAGTGGTGGATAAAATTGATATTTCAAAAGTATCAATTGACTTTTTAGATAAAGAAATGCTTGCCAATGAACTTTCCCCTATCTTAGGAGAAAAAAAACTACCTTTTATATATACACCAAAGGGCGATAACTTAAATCTTGACGAAATTCTAAAACACCATGTTGACTTATATGATAATGGTAAAGTTGAATGTATTGTCACAACACTCCCTAGCATCGCAGCTGCGCTTAAAGAATATGGTATAAAGTATTACTACATCCAGCCTTCAATTAAAACTATAGCAGAGGCTCTAGGTAACATCACAAACAAAGCGCTAACCGAAGCTGTCAATGGAGGGCTTACTGTCGTTGGAGTTATATCCCCAGTTAAAGCTTCTGATACAGCAAGGCTTCATCAAATCATATCTGAATTTACAGCCATACATGGAACGCATTTTGTTTCTAGCAGAAATAAAGACAACTGCCATATTGTCACACAAAATCGCTTCTTTACTAACTTCACTAAAAACTATACTACCGACCCACTAATAGATTATTTAGAAGATAAACATCTGCCTTCACATATCGGCTGGGGAATTGGCGCAGGAGTTGGGTCTGCTTCCGATAACGCTATGATATCTTTAGAACAAGCCTCCTCAATGAAGCCGACCACAAGCTCAAGCTATATTACTACCCAAGAAGGAAAGGTTGTTGGAGCAATTGGAGATGAGTTCAGCTTTAGTTATAGCAGAGAAAACACAACATTTCTGCAAAAAATAAGCGAAACAACAGGGCTTTCTGTTATGTATATCCAAAAAATAATTGGAATTTCTGATATGGTGGGGGATATGCTCATTGACTGCGAGATAATAGGCAATTATCTTGGAATTTCAAAACGTTCGGCAAATAGAGTCATAAACCGCTTGCTCATTAGTGGGTATGCTGTTTTAGAAAAGCAAGAAACCACATGCACTAGAGGCAGGCCAATAAAAAAATATCTGCTTAAGCTATCTTAAGCTATTAAAAACAAAAAAATCTGCGTCAAGCTATAAAGCTAACGCAGATTTTTTGGGATATTATAATAAATTAGGCATTATTTTTTTCTTTTTGCTATTAAAAACTTAATTGGAACTCCCTCTCTTCTGAACATTTCTTCATGCTCAGTTGTTGCTTGCTTTGGTAGGTCAGAAGCATGAAGGTCATAAGTTATAGTCGTAATCTCCATTCCAGCCTCTTCAAAATAAGGAATAGACTCCTCAAACAACATATCGGAATCTGTTTTAAAATATATCTCGCCATCATCCTTTAGAAAAGCAAGATATTTAGTTAGCTGCCTTGTATGGGTTAGGCGATGCTTTTTATGCCTATCTTTTGGCCAAGGGTTGCAGAAGTTTATGTATATGCGAGCGATTTCATCTTCGCTAGAAAGCATCTCTTCTATCTTCTCAATTTCAAAACTCATTATTCTAGCGTTAGTTCCCTCTGGATTTTCACGTTCTAATGCTCTCTTTGCATAACCAAGCACATCGCTTTTGATGTCTATAGCGATATAGTTAACATCCTTGTTTTCAGCTGCCATTATCGCCACAAAAACGCCCTTACCGCAACCAAGCTCTAAATGAATTTGATTATTGTTGCTAAACTCCTCTTTCCAGTTTCCCTTTAGCTCTGCTGGTTGTTTAACGAAATATGGAAAAGCATCTAATTCTGGCCTTGCCCAAGGTTTTCTTCTCATTCTCATTATTTTATCTCCTAATCTCTAATAATCATTATACAAAAAGTAATTTCAACTTTATTTTATACTAAAATCCACTATAAAACATCAATTTTCTCTCTAAAAATGCGTTTCATAAAATATAAACACAATATTATACAAACAATCTCTGCTATGAAAAATGACCACCATACATAGTTAAGTCCTATAAAAGACATAACATAAGCAACTGGCAATAACACCAACATCTGCCTTGAAAAGCTCATATACATGCTATAACGCCCATTTCCAAGTGCCTGAAATAGAACAGAAAACACAATGTTAACTCCAGCAAACATAAAGCAGGTGCTTAAGCTTCTAAGAGCTGGAACGCCCATCTCTATAAGCGCAGCATCAGCATCAAATATGCCAAGGAGCAGTTCTGGGAATATCCAAAACCCAGCAGTTCCAACTGCCATTATGCAAACCGCAACTACTGTTCCCCTCTTCAATGCTTCTATCATTCTATCTTTATTTTTCGCACCATAATTATATCCTATAATTGGCATTAGTCCTTGAGTTAAGCCAAAAACAGGCATGAACAAGAAGGATTGAAGCTTGTTATATACACCAAGCACATTAACTGCAACATCAGAAAATCCAGCAAGTATTCCATTTAGGCAAACACCTAAAAAGCTTCCTAACGACTGCATTATAATTGATGGAAGCGCAACAGCGTAAATATCTTTTAGAATTTCGCTATTAAACTTTAATTGTTTATAGCTAACTTTCAGTATATTTTGTTTATGCCACAACACATAAAGCATGTATGTCATGCTTAGGCACTGCCCAATAACTGTTGCAACGGCTGCTCCAGCTATTCCCATTCTCGGCGCCCCAATCCAACCAAAGATTAGTATTGGATCGAGGATAATGTTTGTTATTGCACCCAATAGATGAGCTTTCATAGGCTCAACCATATTCCCTGTCGCCTGCACTGTTTTTTCAGCAACAATATGTGTTAGCTGAGCAAAAGAGAAGATTGTGATAATTTTTAGGTAACTTGCAGTCATTTCAATAACTGCTGGTGTATCTGAAAAGGCTGCTGAGAATGTATCAGCAAAGAAAAGCCCAAACACTATAAATGGTATGTAGCAAAGCATACCTAAATATAATCCATATGAGGCAGCTATATTGGCTAAATCTCCTCTTTTCTCCCCTAGCTTTCGCGATACAAAAGAGTTTATGCCAACACCTGTACCGACAGAAATAGCAATTTGCAACATCTGCACAGGGAAGGCTAGTGTTATCGCAGTTAATCCCTCTTGGGCATAATATGAAACAAACACACTATCTACAATATTGTAAAGAGCTTGAATAGTCATTGATATCATGCTTGGGATTGACATTGATATTATTAGGCTTAGCATTGGCGCTGAACCCATCTTATTTTCTTTCATTTAGTTTCCTCCAAATCTAATCATAACCTTAATTCTAACACACTTAAATTTTTTATGCAAGTAGCTAGAATTTTAATGTTGATTTTTGGCGAGACATAAAATATTAGGGTGTGTTTATGTTGAAAAATAAGGCATTTTATATTATAATTAAAGTGATAAGTTTAGTAACAAAAATGATAGCAAAATATTTATCATTATTCTCCGCCAGTACAAGGCAATGTATTGGCGAATTAACTGATTAATGGATTGGAGGTTAGTATGAGCGAAAAAAGAAAGAGTTTAATATTTTCCCTTTACGAGCAATTTAAAAATCGTGGCAAGCAAGAAGATGTTGAGGATGGTGTTGAAGCTCCTTTAGAGGAAGCTGTCGCAGATGCTGAAATACTAGAAAATCATGAAGAGGCTGTAGAGTCTGAAAAATCAGAAGGCGAAAACAAACTTGAAGAAATGCAGAGCTTTTTAAATGAGATTTCAATTAAAGTTCCTAAGCCTGCGTTTAATCCTAATGACTTACTTTTTAAGGTTTGTCACAATTTGGGTTATGATATTGATTATATGACAGAAGATAATATACATATCAAAAAATTCCATACCCTTCTAAAGTCTATCGCTAAAGCCTATGACCATGAAGAGTTTAGCGAAAAAATCAATGCAAAAGCATATGTTTCTATTGCCACCACTGGCAGAGAAGCGTATTTATTTATTTTCCCACCAGTTAATGACGGCGCTGAAATAAGTATTTCAAGCATTGATGAGCTTTTGAAGGAACATAAAATAGTTCACGGCGTTAATAGGTCCGTTATTTCTCAGATAACTAAAGACAGAAAGTACTGTACTTATGCTAAAGTTGCAGAAGCTACTCTTCCAGTTGATGGAACAGATGGCACTATTCTGCACAGCATTGAAGTTACTCACTCCCCAGACTTTGTCGAGGATGATCAAGGCAATGTTGACTATAAAGAGCTTAATATGACTAACAACATAACCAGCGATACAGTCATCTGCGAGATAATCCCCCCTCAAGATGGCATAAATGGAACTAAGGTGACTGGAGAAGTTATACCTGCAAAAATGGGAAAGGCTGCTATTGTGCCAAGAGGAAAGAACACTGCGCTTAGCGAAGATGGAGCTTTTCTCATCGCTAGTTGTGATGGAAGATTGCAATTATCAAACAATAAATATAGCATCGAGAAACAGTTTACAACCTCTGGAGATGTCGATTTCTCAACAGGCAATATAAATTTTGTTGGGGATATTTTGGTTAAAGGCGATGTAAAGGCTGGCTTTACATTAAGAGCTGCTGGAAGCATATTTATTAAAGGCTTGGCTGAAGGATGCACTTTAATTGCTGGCGGCGATATTGTCATTCATCAGGGCATGAACGGCGATGAAATTGGCAATATAACAGCAGGAGGCGAGATTAAGGCTAAATACCTAGAGAACTGCAAGGCTTCTTCTGTTGGTGGAGTTAACGCTGGCAGCATAATTAACTGCGAGATTGAGTCTGAAGGTCCTATAGTTGTTACTAAAGAGAGAGGAATTATTGTTGGAGGAAAAATCTTAACCTCAAAAACTCTTGAAGCGAAGATAATTGGCAGTAAATCTGAAAGACTGACTTTAATCAGCCTTGGTAAGACTAAAAAAGAGAGAGCTGCCTTTGCCCAACTTAAAGAAGAATACACTACTATTAAACTTACTGCTGCTCATCTTGTTAAAAACTTAGAACAGTTCGAGCCTGGAGATGAAAGCGATCCTTCAAAGCGAATTATCATCAATCAACTAAAAGCTCAACAAAAGCTATATAACGATAAGATGGGAGCGCTTAGCATTAAAATTAAAATAGCTGAGAAAGAACTGTATAACACTAAAAATATGTTTGTAAAAGCAAGCACTATCTTCCAGCCTACAATCATATCTATTGCTAATAATCGATATAGAGTTGGCACAACAATGTATAAAACTATGTTTTATAATTCAGATGACGGCATTAAAACAGGTCAATATTAAAATAATCTCCACTGCATTCCGTTTATTTAAGTGAAAAGGTAAAAGTGAATAGTGAAAAGTGTTGGTGTCGCTTTGCGACATTTTTAATGACTTGCAGTCGGCTTGAAACCTTGATAT
>CAYJEV010000084.1:0-7272 GCA_964369265.1 uncultured Oscillospiraceae bacterium | reverse complement strand
CATCTTATCAGAAAACTCCTTGATGTAATATAAAATTTAGTTAAACCTCTAACACATCATCACTTCAAAGTTATCAATATATCTTACTTTATCTGGTGCAAAAATGGACCTAAATTTGGTTCGTGAGTTCGTATATATGTCCAGTTTCCGTTTGTATCGAATAAGTAAAAATCTGAAAGCAGTTCATGTATAAGCTCTAGCTCGTTCATTCCTATGTATGAAGCATTGCTAATTACAAAACATTCATCAGTAAACTGCCCAAAAAGATATGCTGCCCCTTTTTCCATCTCTAAAAACATATTATCAGCATCATCTTTTTTATTTGCAGGCAATAATTCATAAGAAAAAACATGCCATTTAAAATCCTCAAAGTAAACTTCGCTTTTCTGCTCTAAAGTTATGTTGTTTGTAAAAGCATTATCCCATTTCGCTCTTATTTCATCAATATTGTATATTTGCTCAAGTTCTATGCCTTTATTTTTAAGTGCTTCTTTAACATCATAAATCTCAATATATCTTTCATAAGCATCAGCCCTTTTTAACATCTCCTCCAAATATTCATCACGAATTGCTGATTCAGTTTTAGAATAAGTTTTAGAATTATATTCCATTTCATCAATAATAGCTTCTCTTAGGCTATATCTTCCCAAAGCATTCACCCTCCAATATCTTAAAGTTATAACTTTTCCCAATCAATACATTTTGGCAGCTGATTTGTTTCAAAAAACTCTATAATTGCAGCTATTCCATCTTCAATTTTAATTACCATACAGTTTTCAACTTCTATTTCTTCGCTATCAGTATTAGTGTAAAAAATAGTTATTCCATCTTCGTCTAAAAATGGTTGATTATTAAATGATGAGTATCCGCAATCATTTTCTTCATAAAAATAGCTAAGGCAGGCTAGATCATTATTTACAGCCATAATTATATACGGAAACTCTTCGTCTAATGAAATAATAAACTCATTTACATTTTTATCTGTTCTTTCTTTTAGAGTTTCTATCAGCTCTTTTATATCTAAACACTCTCTTTTACCATTAAAATGCTCTACTAACACCTAAATTAACTCCTCCTCAACAGCAAATACAAGATAAATAAAAAGAACCTCACCAGAAAAAATCGGCAAGGTTCGGTTAAACAAATTATAGATAAACGTGAGCTGCTAGGACAAGAAGCGCTAAAATCATCAGTGCTGCTCCGCCAAATTTACTAGCTCTTGCTAACATAGCTTCTCTTGTTTTACCACGATTTTGCTCAAAGAAAGAGGAGTTGTTTCCTCCGCTAAGAGAACCTAAACCACCCTTTGTTTCTTGTAGTGCAACAGATACAACAACTATCACACTTGCAATTATAAGCAGTATGCCACCTACAATAGTTAATACACTCATTTATATTACCTCCAAAATTATCAATTATTATAACTAATTTAGTATATCATACTTTATTTAATTTTGCAATAGTAAAGTATAATTCTTTTTTAACTTCATATAATACTATCAGCTTAATCAAATAAATTATTGAAAATGCGTTTGCTGATTAAGCCGACCCTCTGAAAAAGAGGGTCATTTTTTTGCTTAACTATTCCTCAAAATCCCCAAGCTTAGGCATTGTGCCAGAAGTTGGAAGGACTTTCGCTTTAAATCTATCAGGATTTTTAAGTGTTTCATAATTAACAGCTTCAAATCGCTCAACCTTAGCCTTCGCCCTTAATGTCATAACTGCAACGCCTTGTGTTGTTCTTGTCGTTTTTGCTTCTAACATGCTAGTATCAAGAAGAAGGACTCTGCCATTGCTTGCTGTTAATAACACCTTGTCGTCCTCTGGAAGATATACCATACCAACCAAAGGCGTTTTTGTAAAGTATGCTCCAGTTAATTTGCGTCGATTTGTTTTAGTTTCATAACCGGACATTAGCACCTTTGCAACTTTACCATTTTCAAAGCAGAAAATCATATATCCCTTATAATCGGTTGTAACAGCCATGTGTATTGGCATTTCGCCATCCTCCATGCCAACCTTAGCAGATATAAATTCTCCCATTGTACTTATCTTTCCATCCTCAAAATCGCTAACCTTCATCTTATACACTTCGCCCTTGTCGCCAAAGAAAAGTATATTAGCTCTGTTTGTTGTTTCTATTCGCTGAGAAATGTAGTCTTCTTCTTTAAGCTTATGCTCTCCGCTCATTCTAAGAGAAAGAGGAGTTACCTTTTTAAAATAACCAAACTTAGTTAAGAATAACACAACAGGATAGTCAGGAATTTCTTCAAGAATAGCATCGCTCGCAGCCTCCTCAGCAGAAATTAGCGCACATTTTCTATCCTCGCCATATTTCTTTGAAATAGCGTTAAGCTCGTTTATTATTATCTTCTTTTGCTTTGAAACATCTCTTAATATACCATCAAGCTCTGCTATCTTTTTCTCTAAATCTTCTATTTCAGCAATTCTCTTTAGTATATATTCTCTGTTAAGCTGGCGAAGCCTTATCTCCGCAACATATTCTGCTTGAATTTCATCAATTGAAAATCCGCTCATAAGATTAGGCACAACATTAGATTCAAGCTCTGTTTCACGAACAATCTTAATCGCCTTATCAATATCAAGCAAAATCGCTGATAAGCCTTTTAATAAGTGAAGTTTATCAGAAGCTTTCTTAAACTCATAATAGACTCTGCGCTTAACCACCATAAGCCTAAACGCTATCCATTCTTCAAGAAGCTCCCTAACTCCAAGCACCTTTGGCGCTCCGCCAATAAGCACATTGAAGTTGCAGCTGAATGTATCTTCTAAGGTTGTCATTTTATATAGCCTAGCTATAAGCTTATCAGGATCAACCCCTCTTTTTAAGTCAATTGTAAGCTTTAAGCCGCTTAAATCGGTTTCATCTCTTATGTCTGAAATCTCTTTGATTTTGCCAAGCTTAACAAGCTCGTCCACTTTATCGATTATAGCCTCTACTGTTGTAGTTGGAGGTATTGCCGTAATTTCTATGCAGTTTTGCTTGCTATCAAAAGTGTACTTGCCTCTAACTTTAACTGAACCACGACCAGTTTCATATATCTTCTCTAATTGCTCATTGTCAGCGATTATATCTGCACCGATTGGAAAATCAGGTCCTAGCAGTGTAGTTTCTATCTGATGTTTTGGATTTTTAATTAAAGAGGCTGTTGTTTCGCATATCTCCCTTAGATTAAAAGGACAGATTGAGCTTGCCATACCAACAGCAATTCCAACATTTGGATTACATAATATAGATGGGAAGCTAACAGGAAGCAATTGAGGCTCTGTCATAGTGCCGTCATAGTTGTCAACAAAGTCAACTGTGTCTTTTTCTATATCATTAAACATCTCTGAGCAAATTGGGCTTAGCTTTACTTCTGTGTATCTCGCAGCCGCAAAAGCCATATCTCGGCTATACGCCTTACCAAAGTTACCTTTAGAGTCAACATAAGGATGAAGCAACGCCTCATATCCTCTTGACATTCTAACCATTGTTTCATATATAGCAGCATCACCGTGAGGATGAAGCTTCATTGTTTCTCCAACAACTGTTGCGGACTTTCTCTTTGCAGATTTAAGCAGACCCATGTTATACATTGTATAGAGGATTTTTCTATGCGAAGGCTTTAAGCCATCAATTTCAGGAATTGCCCTTGAAACTATAACGCTCATTGCATATGGCATATAGTTCTTTTCCAAAGTTTGAGTAATTGCCTGCTCTATAACAACTCCTGCATTCTCTATATAGCCTGCATCGTTTGTTGTTGCCCTTTCTTTTGGGGTTGTTTCTTTTTTCCTAGCCATATAGCACCTCCTTAAACATCTATATCATCAAGATATAGATGACCATTTTGAGCGATAAAGTCTTTTCTGCCTTGCAGATTATCGCCTAAAAACAGCTCAAACATATCTGCTGTTGCAGCTGCTGATTCTGGTGTAATCTTTATTAGGCGGCGAGTTTTTGGGTTCATTGTTGTCAGCCACATCATCTCTGGCTCATTCTCACCAAGTCCTTTTGAACGCTGAATAGATACCTTCTTGCCTTCGCCATATTTCTCGACTATTCTGTTTCTGTCGCTATCTGAATACGCAAAGTAAGTCTTATCCTTAATTGTAATTTCGTATAGCGGAGATTCTGCAATATACACATAACCCTCTTCAATAAGTGTTGGTGTTAGTATGTATAGCATTGTTAGTATTAGTGTGCGAATTTGGAAGCCATCATAATCGGCGTCTGTACAGATAACAATTTTATTAAACTTTAGTTGCTCAATATCAAAGGTAGACAAATCTTTATTCGCCTTGCTCCTAACCTCAACACCGCACCCAAGCACTCTCATTATATCTGTTATAATATCGTTTTTGAATATTTTATCTAAATCAGATTTTAAGCAGTTAAGTATCTTTCCTCTAACAGGAATGATTGCCTGAAACTCTGCATCTCGCCCAAGTTTACATGAACCAAGAGCAGAATCTCCCTCAACTATATAAATTTCTCGCTTCGATACATCTTTTGTACGGCAATCAACATATTTTTGAACTCTATTCGCCATATCAACAGCACCAGAAAGCTTTTTCTTTAAGTTAAGGCGAGTTTTTTCGGCATTCTCTCTGCTTCGTTTATTAATAAGCACCTGCTCGGCTATCTTTGCTGCTTCGTCTGGATTTTCTAAGAAATACACTTCAAGATTTTGCTTTAAAAAGTCTGTCATTGCTTCATATATAAACTTATTAGTAACAGCCTTTTTAGTTTGGTTTTCGTATGAAGTTTGTGTGGAAAAAGAAGAGGAAACTAGCACTAAGCAGTCATCAACATCTTGATAAGTTATCTTGCTTTCGTTCTTTAAGTATTTACCTTGTTGCTTTATAATGCCATCAATAGCAGAAACAAAAGCTATTCTAACAGCTTTTTCTGGCGAGCCGCCATGCTCTAGAAAGCTAGAGTTGTGATAGTATTCACACATCTTAACCTTGTTAGAAACACAATAAGCAACAGAAAGCTTAACCTTATAATCAGCCTTGTCCTCTCTATCCCTACCAACTCTTTCAGCCTTATGAAACTGAATGGTTGTCATGTTTTCTTCGCCGACAACCTCCCCTAAATAATCTAAGATTCCATTTTCATAATAAAATCTTTCCTCTTTAAAGCCCTTATCTTCTTCATATCTAAACAAAAACTCAATGCCATCATTAACAACAGCCTGACGCTTTAGCATATCTCTAAAATAATCAAGAGGAACATTTATATCTGTAAATACTTCAAGGTCTGGTCGCCATTTAATCCTAGTCGAAGTTTGCTTTTTGTTAGTTGGCTCTTTCTTTAAGCCGCCAACATTATTTCCCTTTTCAAATCTTAGGTCATAACGCATGCCATCTCTATATATTTCAGCTTCCATATACTCAGAAGCGTATTGTGTCGCACAAAGACCAAGCCCGTTAAGCCCCAAAGAATATTCATAGCCATCGCCAGCATCATTATTGTTATACTTACCGCCAGCATACATCTCACAAAACACAAGTTCCCAGTTAAATTTCTCTTCAGCTTCGTTATAGTCGACTGGAATACCTCTTGCAAAGTCCTGAACTTCAATAGACATATCTTTAAAGCGTGTGATTATAATTTTGCTTCCATGGCCTTCTCTTGCTTCGTCTATAGAGTTTGATATAATCTCAAATATAGAATGTTCTGTGCCGTCAATGCCATCAGAACCAAATATTACACCAGGCCTTTTTCTAACCCTATCAGCGCCTTTTAATGAGGAAATACTGTCATTATCATAGCTTTTTGTTTTCTTTTCGCTCAAATTTTTCTCCCCCTATATTCACCGAAAAAAGGACGTATAAACGTCCTTTTTCAACTAAATTTTACTGTTCGTCAGTAGTTTTCTTTTCTTCTTCCAAAGCCTTTTCGCCTTCAACTTGTTCTAAAGCTTCATCAGTTTCAGAAGGCAATTCCTCGGAATTTTCAGCTTTCTCGCTAGCTTCTTCTTGATTATCAGAGCTGCTAGAATCATCCGCTTCCTCAACAACTTTCTCTTCTACTAAAGCCTCTTTAACCTCAGCAGTTTCTTCTGCATTTTCTACCACTTCCTCGTTATCAGAAGCAGTTTCTTCAATGTAGCCTTTAGTCATTAGTTGCAAGAACTCATCAGCCTCTATCTTCTCGCATTCGATTAGTCTAGCTGTCACAAGCTCTAACTGATCTCTATGGTCAATTAAGATTTGTTTAGCCTCTTGATATGCCCTATCAATTAAACTTCTAATCTCATTGTCAATCTCAGAAGCCACACCCTCAGAATAGTTTCTGCCTTGAGAGATATCTCTTCCTAAGAATACTTCGCCTTGATCTTGCCCATATAGAATTGGACCAAGCTTTGTGCTAAATCCATATTGAGTTATCATCGCCCTTGCAGTTGCTGTTGCTCTTTGAATGTCATTTGATGCGCCTGTTGATATATCATCAAGCACAAGCTCCTCTGCAACACGTCCACCAAGCAGTGTTATAACGCTTGCAAACATCTCGCCTCTAGTGCGATAGCTTCTATCTTCCTTTGGAAGAGATAGAGTATATCCGCCAGCCATTCCTCTAGGAATGATGGATACTTGATGCACATTATCACGCTTTTCAACATAATAAGTACACAGCGCATGACCAGCCTCATGATAAGCAGTTAATCTCTTATCGTCCTCAGTTATAACCTTAGAACGCTTTTCAGGACCAGCTATTACCTTAACTGTTGCCTCTTGAACATCGGCATTAGTAATTGCTTTTCTATTTGCTCTTGCAGCAAGAAGCGCTGCTTCATTTAGAATATTTTCAAGGTCAGCTCCTGTAAAGCCAACAGTTGTTTTAGCGATAGATGTTAAATCAACGTCAGGTGCAATAGGCTTATTTCTTGTATGAACTTTTAATATTGCCTCTCTTCCACCAACGTCTGGATAGCTAACAACAATTTGTCTATCAAATCTGCCCGGACGAAGCAAAGCTGGGTCAAGGATATCACGTCTATTTGTCGCAGCAATGACTATAACTCCAGCATTCGACTCAAAACCGTCCATTTCAACAAGTAATTGGTTTAAGGTTTGCTCACGCTCATCATGACCGCCACCAAGACCTGCACCACGTTGGCGACCAACAGCATCAATTTCATCAATAAAAATTAAGCATGGAGCATTTTTCTTGCCTTGCATAAATAAATCACGCACACGTGAAGCACCAACACCAACAAACATCTCAACAAAGTCAGAACCTGAAATTGAGAAGAATGG
>CAYJEV010000083.1:0-7344 GCA_964369265.1 uncultured Oscillospiraceae bacterium | reverse complement strand
AATCGCCCCTGCGAGGAATATAAATAAACGGAACGTAGTGGAGGTTATTTATATTTGACTTAGTGAAAAATGAAGAATGAAAAGTGAAAAGTTAATGTATCACTTCGTGATTGAAATGTATGCTATATCAAAGCGACACCATCACTCTTCGCTATTCACTTTTAACTATTCACTTAAATGATCGCAGTGAAACGGAAATTGTTTTTAGCGAGGGGGTATAGTATGAGCGAAGAAGCAACAAATAAGCAGTGCACAGTACCTTCACCAGAGCAGCTGGTGTTAGCAGCAACTGCTATTTCACTAGCTATTACTAATGGGAGAAACGATAAAGAAGTTGAAACAGTTTTAAATCTCTTAACTTTAGTTAAAGAAAACACCCAAAGGATATTGTCGCAAAGGCTAATATGTGAGAGTGATGAAGTCAATATCGATGTTTCTTTATAAATTAAGCAAAAAGCGAAAATCATCTCATTACAAAGTCGATTAAAGCTGAAGGTTCTGTATTTGCAATGTTAGAATTGTTACTAATAAAATCTCCTTTAAATAAATTACGCTGCATTCTAACATTTTTCATCGAAAAAATAAGGGTTTTCTTATGAAAATGTAATTTGTCAAAAATAGAAAATAGATAGTTAAATTCATTAATAAAAAACAGCAAAAAAGTCAACAATTCCTATGCTTTTAATACTAATATGTTAATTAGTTTTGTTTGACAATTATTGCTACCCATAGTATAATCTAATTGAATTAAAGGCTTGAAGTAACATTTGACATAAAATTTATAATTAAATGCTACCATATTTTACAAAAGTCAGTTATAGTTATATTCGCAATGAAAAAATAATGCGAGAATGGAGAACGAAGTTTGATCACACATGTATATTTTGATTTAGGCTTAACTTTGCTAGAGAATAATTTGTGCGAAAACATAAGAGATTGTTTAGTTAAAACAGGCAATAATTATAGTTTAGATACAGTAAAGCTAGCCTATCATTATTCAAATAAATACTTCATGAGAGAACATCAAGGCTTAATGAGCAGGGGTGGAGAAGAGTTTTTTAAAAGATATATTGGCGATATTATTAATAGAGTTGACAACAGAATATCTTTTGATGTTTTTTTTGAAGTGTTTAAGACGTATGAAAAGCCAGAATGGCGAAAATTCGAGTTCACAGACAAAGTTCTTGATGAGCTTGCTTCAAAAGGAATCGAAATTGGCTTAATATCTAACTGGAGTGTTGATTGCAGAGAGCTTTTAAATAAGCTCGGTCTTGCGGACAAGCTTTCAACAATAACAATTTCAGACGAAGAGGGTATCGAGAAACCAGAAAAGAAAATATTCGATATTGCCCTTGCAAAGGCAAATGCAAAACCAGAAAACACACTATATGTTGGCGATAATTATTACGATGATTATGTTGGATCTTCAAAATGTGGTATTAAATGCTTAATCATAAATCCTTATAATAAAGAGGGGATTGAAGAGCTGTCCCATCCATACATAATTAGTGACATAAGAGAAGTTATAGATTATATAGAAGAGTATTAAAAATCGGAGGATAAATTAAATGAGTAATTTTAAAAAAATAGCAATAATGGCATTATCTTCAATGTTAGCTCTCTCAGCATGTGGCGAAGCAGAAACTAGTAGCTCTGTTTCTGATAACCCTAATAGCTCAGAGGCTGGGGAGGCTGCCGAGCTTCCAAATCTTGTTCGCACAAACATTGGCGCAGAACCAGACAGCCTTGATCCTTGGCAATCAGTAGCGACAGACACTGAAGCTGTTTTTGATAATGTGTTTGATGGCTTAATGAACTATGATTCCTCTGGTCAAATGACAAAAGCTTTAGCAGAGGACTATTCAATTTCAGAAGATGGTTTAGTTTACACTTTCAAAATCAGAGAGGGCGTTAAGTTTCATAATGGAAAAGACTTAACAGTATCTGATGTTGTATACACATATAATAGGCTTTCTGGGCTTGATGGTGGCGAGCCAGTTGCAACTAAGTTTACAGTAATCACTTCAGTTGAAGCAGGAGATGATAATACTGTTGCAATTACTATTAACGAACCATCTGGAGCATTTTTAAGCAGCACAACTATACCAGTGTTACCAGAAGGATACACAGAGCAAGCGACAATGCCTGTTGGTACTGGCCCATATAAATTTGTTAGCTACACACCAGGACAGAAGATAGTGCTTGAGAAAAATGATGATTTTTATGATGAAGCAAGAATGCCTTCAATTGACAATGTGGAAGTATATATTATGACTGATCCAAGTGCTGTTGTTTCTGGGCTGCAATCTGGGCAACTTGACTTTGCTCAAATAACAGGCGAAAATGCAACTGCTATCGAAGCAGCTGGCTATACTGTTCAAACATCTCCTCAAAACATGGTGCAACTAATGGCGCTTAATAATGAAATTGAGCCTTTAAACAATCTAAAAGTACGTCAAGCTATTAACTATGCAGTGAATAAAGAAGAGGTTATTGTTGGTGCGTTTGATGGTTATGCAACTGAGCTGGATTCTAACTTCAGCCCTGTTATGGGTCACTATTTCAATGATACATTAACAGATTACTATATGACTGATATTGAAAAAGCTAAGGCTTTATTAACAGAAGCTGGTTATGCAGATGGATTTGAAATGGAGCTTAAAGTTCCTTCTAACTACACAGCTCATGTAAACTCTGCTCAAATTATTGCTGGACAACTAGCTGAAATCGGAATTACAGTTAACATCGAGCTTATTGAATGGGCAACATGGTTAGAGGATGTTTATAGCAATGCACAATATGAGGCTACTATCATTGGCTTAACAGGTAAATTAGATCCTGATGCTATTTTAGGTAGATACGAAAGCTCTTACTCCTCTAACTTCTTTAACTTCTCAGATGCAAGGTATGACGAGCTAATTAAGGCTGCTAAAACTGAGAGCGATGATGCTAAGAGAGTTGAGATGTATAAAGAGTGTCAACAAATTCTAACAGAAAATGCTGTTGCTGTTTATATTAGCGATCCAAACTTGCTTGTGGCTTCAGTGAGCAACCTAAAGGGATATACTTTCTATCCAGTTGGATTTATTGACTTCACCAAACTTTATTACGAGGCATAATAAAATTTGGACCTCCGAACACATTGCTTCGGAGGTCTTTTTATATGGAGAAACTATAATGAATTATTATATAAAAAAGATTTTAGGCTTAGTATTAACGGTATTTTTAGTATCGTTAATAACTTTTGCTGTTTTTCAGATTTTGCCAGGTGACCCTGCCACAATTATTCTAGGTGTCGATGCCGATCCTCTTCAGCTTGAAGCCTTAAGAGAAGAGCTTAACTTAGATGCTAGCTATATTGAGCGATACTTAGGTTGGCTTGCTGGCTTGTTTAAGGGGGATTTAGGCGTGTCTTATAGATATGGGCAGCCTGTTTCCGATCTAATCTCCAACGGCTTAGAGGTTACAACAGTCTTAGCAGCAATTTCTTTTGCACTAACTGTTGCAATGGGGCTTTTGGTTGGTCTTTTCATTTCAAAATATCGAGATTCTGCTTTAGTAAAGCCGCTTATTTCAATTTCGCAGATTGGCATATCTGTCCCATCTTTTTGCATGGCTATTCTGCTAATAAGTATATTTTCTGTGCAATTAAGGCTTCTCCCTTCAATAGGATATGTTCCTTGGGCGCAGGATCCAGTTGCTTGTACTAAGAGCCTAATTCTCCCAGCGCTTTCCATTGCTCTGGGTTCTGCTGCTGTACTGACAAGATATGTTTTTGTTAGTGTTGGAAAAGAGCAGGGAAAAGATTATGTGAAAACAGCAAAAAGCAAGGGGATATCCGATAATAGGATACTTAATATTCATGTTTTAAGAAACTCTCTTATCCCTGTTATAACAATACTTGGAATGATAACAACAGATGTGCTTGGTGGTAGCATAATAATCGAAACTGTATTTTCTTTGCCAGGGATAGGAAAGCTAATATCGACCTCAATATCAACAAGAGATTTACCGCTTATACAAGGGCTTGTATTTTATCTTGCGGTAATTGTTGTGACTGTAAACTTTATTGTTGATATTATGTATTCAATTGTTGACCCTAGAATTAGAGTTAAGTAGGTGGAAGTGTTTTGAGTAAGCATATGATGAAGAAATATTTTTCAAGCAAAAGCTTTTTGTTAGGCTTTTTGTTAGTAGGACTTTTATTTTTAATTATGGTTATTGGCTTTTTTTATATGCCGTTTGACCCTAATGAAAATGATGTAATGAACAAGCTCCAGTCCCCATCCTCCGAGCATCTGCTCGGAACTGATCATCTTGGAAGAGATATACTTTCTAGAGTCATGAAAGGCTCAAGAGTATCCTTTTTCATAGGCGCTGTTGTGGTGTTTTTTGGATCTATAGTAGGATGCAGTTTAGGAGCAATTGCTGGCTATTTTGGTGGTGTTTGGGATGATATCATCTCAAAAATTATTGACATTCAGCTAGCCTTTCCTGGAATATTAATAGCTTTGATGTTTGTAGCTGTGTTTGGAAACAGCCTAGCTAATCTTAGTATTGCTCTTAGTATAATGGCTATTCCTAGATTTGCTAGAATGGCAAGGAGCGGTTTTATGAGATATCGTGAGGCTGATTTTGTTAAGGCTGCAAGGGTTAGGGGCGCTAGTGACTTTAGAATTATAACTCTACATATACTACCTAATGTATCTAGCGAGTTGCTAGTTAGTGCAACCTTAAGCTTTTCTGGAGCTATAATGAGCGAAGCTGGACTAAGCTATTTAGGGCTTGGCATTCAGCCGCCAGATCCTAGCTTTGGAAAAATGCTAAGCGAGGCTCAAGCGAGTATTTTAACTGCGCCGTGGTATGTTTTTATCCCAGCAACAATTATTATAATTCTTGTTTTGGGTTTTAATTTAATGAGCGATGGTATAAGCGAAACTAATAAATATTAGTTTTTGTAGTTCATAAAAAGGAAGGTAATAGAATGTCTAATGTGCTTTCGATAAAAGAGCTTAGTATAGGTTTTATGATAGAAAAAAAGCCTGTTTTAGCAGTTGATGGTATAAGCTTGATGGTCAACGAAGGGGAGATGGTAGCGCTTGTTGGCGAGAGCGGTTGTGGCAAAACTCTGACTGCTTCTTCCATATTAGGCTTACACCCTAAAACATCAATCATATCATCGGGAGAAATCTTAATTAACGGCAATGATATGATTGGAGCTTCTAGTAAAGAGTGGAATAGTGTTAGAGGCAAAGATGTTTCAATGATATTTCAAGAACCAATGACTGCTCTTAATCCATTGATGAAAGTTGGGAAACAGATAGCAGAAAACGCTATAAATGTTGGTATTTCAAAAGCTGAGGCTCAAAAAATGACTTTAGAGGTATTAGAGCTAGTTGGACTATCTGATCCAAATAGAGTTTTTAGCTCATATCCTCATCAGCTTTCTGGCGGAATGCGACAAAGAATTATGATAGCAATGGCTTTGATAAATAAGCCTAGCTTGATTGTTGCAGACGAGCCAACGACTGCCCTAGATGTTACAATTCAAGCTCAAATTTTAGAGCTTATTAAAGAAATGAACAAAAAAACTAACACAGCTGTTATGTTAATCACCCATGATTTAGGTGTTGTTAAGAGTATGTGCGATAGGGCTTATGTTATGTATGCTGGCAGAATAGTTGAGAGTGGCAGAGTGGAGAGCTTGATTAAATCGCCTAAGCATCCATATACAAAAGCGCTTCTAAACTCAATTCCGTCTTTTGAGAAGCGTGGTCAAACGCTTGAAACTATAAAGGGCATTGTGCCTCCATTAGGCAAAAGAAAGATGGAAGGCTGCTTATACTGCGATAGATGCAGCGAGAAGATGCCTATATGCGAAACTGCACGACCAACTATAAAAAACATAGAAGACAGAGAGATAGCTTGTCATTTGTTTTAATGTGTGTAACTAGCTACAAAGCTTATTATGAAGAAGAATGGTGATTGTAAAATGAACAAACAGGTGCTTTTAGAGCTTAAAGATCTATCAAAAACTTATGGTGACAAACCTAAACAGCTTGTAAAGGCTGTTGATGGTGTAGATTTAATTATAAATAAAGGAGAAATCTTTGGCTTAGTGGGTGAGAGCGGTTGCGGTAAATCAACTTTAGGTCAAATGATAGTTCAGCTTGTTTCTCCAACTAAAGGCGAGCTTTTATATGATGGAGTTGATATAGCGAAGCTTACTTCAAAGCAAAAAAAAGCTTACTATAAGAATATACAAATTATATTTCAAGATCCGTATTCATCAATCAACCCTAAAAAGACAATTGGTTGGTTGATTGAAGAGCCATTAATAATTCACAACCTATATTCTGATGCAAAAGAGAGAGGTTTAATAATTGATACAATGCTAAAGCTTGTGGGGCTAGATGAAAGCTATAAAACAAGATATCCAGCAGAGCTTTCTGGCGGTCAGCGCCAAAGAGTAGCGATAGCGATTGCGCTAATACTAGAGCCGAATTTTGTTGTGTGTGATGAGGCTGTATCTGCTCTTGACGTTTCAGTTCAAGCACAAGTCCTTAACCTATTAAAGGACTTGCAACAAAGAATGATGCTAACATATCTGTTCATTTCTCATAACTTAGGTGTTGTTTCATATATAGCGGATAGAATAGCTGTTATGTATTTGGGGAGGATAGTTGAGGTTGCAAAGACTGAAGACATTATTAACAAACCCCTTCACCCATATACAATCGCCCTATTTTCTGCCTCCACAGACTTAAATGAAGCAGGGGATAGAGTTGTTTTGACAGGCGAAATTCCAAGCCCACTAAATCCTCCTTCTGGTTGTGCATTCCATACAAGATGCCAATATGCAAAAGATATATGCAAAACAGAAAAGCCAGAGCGACGTGTTTTAAGTAATGGAAGAGAAGTAGCTTGTCATATTGTTGAGGAGGTTCTCTAGCACATGAAAGTATATTTTATAGCAGATACTCATTTTGGAGATGACAATATTATCAAATATGAAAATAGACATTTCTCTTCAGCAGAAGAAATGAACAAGGCTATAATAGATAATTGGAATAAAGTTGTAACTGAAGAAGATATGGTTTTTGTTTTAGGGGATTTTTCAAATCTAGACAGCAAAGCAAATCAAGATATATTATCAAAGCTAAAAGGCAAGAAGCATTTAGTTATTGGTAATCATGATATTCACTTTTCAGCGTCAGAATGGAGAAGTCAGGGCTTTTTAGAAGCTTATGAGTTTCATATAATCTATAAGGACTTTTTTATATTGTCGCATCAGCCGTTATATATATGTTCAAATATGCCATATGCAAATTTATATGGTCATGT
>CAYJEV010000082.1:0-7409 GCA_964369265.1 uncultured Oscillospiraceae bacterium | reverse complement strand
TATCCGTACCCACCCATCAAGGCAATGAAATGGACCCTTGATGGCAACAAAACCAGAGGATTAGAGTAAACTAAAATGGCGACTACTAGTCGCCGCTACAATTTGCAATGTCATTTGAAGTTTTATATGACCATAAACAACCCACCAAAAATTGATGTCCTAAAAATGGCAGGGTGCGGCGCTCGACGCACCGTCGCACGAAAATCGCCACAAGGGACGATTGACAGTTCTCCCCAGTTACAGAGCGCATAAAACAATAACAGTACACTAAAAATTGAATTTTAAATAAAAAAATATATAGCATAAAAGATGACATTGCCAAGGAAATTGGCAGTGTTATTTTTGTTTGGGGGATAATCGCAGAAAGAGAATAACAATAAAATAAATCTTCAAATAGTAATTGCCTTTTTATGTATTAACTGATATAATTAAACTGATAAAATATACAATATAATGGGAGGGCAGAATATGACAGGAATGGAAATGCTTATAAAGAGAAGAAGCGTTAGAAAATATTTGACGACACCTGTACCAAAAGAAATGGTAGAGAAGCTGTTGGAGGTTGCATATTATTCCCCATCAGCAAAAAATAAACACCCAATTCACTATATAATAGTAGAGGATAAAGCTGTGTTGCAGTCCTTTAAAAAATTTCATGGAAGCGCTGCAATGTTCGACCAAGCACCGCTTGGAATAGTTATTTGTGGCGATATGACAGAAGCTTGGGCAACATGGAGAGATGATGCAGCAGCAGTCACAACAAACATCTGCAACGCAGCATATGAGTTGGGACTAGGAAGCTGTTGGTGTGGATTATATCCTAGAGATATGAGGGTTGATGGCATGAAAGAAGCGCTAAACCTTCCAAATCATATTATGCCTTATGCTATGATAGTTTTGGGCTATCCAGATCCAGAAATAGAAATTAAACAGCCAGAAAGAAATTACTCCTCAAGAGTACATTATAATAACTGGTAATAAATAGTTGGTAATAAAATGAAAATAATAAAAAAGATAGCAGTTTTGCTGCTTGGTGTTTTTTTGTTTAGTGGATGTAGCGACGGATTTGGCACAGATCAGCTAATCACCCCGCCAAAACTAACAACCGATCAAAGCGAGCTTTTCACAGCGCTAGAAACAGCAATAGGAAGCGACAGCTTCAAGCTTAAATACCCGCTAAGAGGGGATTATCGCTCTGCCTTTGTGCTAAAAGATATTGACTTAGATGGCGAAGAAGAAGCAATAGCCTTTTATGAAGCAACAACATCTGGCGTTAGCTCAACTTGGCTGGCAATAATGACAAGGGATAGTGGAGAATGGTACCCAGCTTATCAAATACCATCTGAGGGAACTGATATAGACTTCATTTCCTTTCTTCCAATAACCTCATCATCAAAAGATAATGTTATAATAGGCTATTCAGATAGCAGAGAAGCTATCTCTACAATGGCGGTTTATGATTATAATGAGGGCGACTTAACTAAGCGATATCAAGATGTTTACCACGAAAATATTAACACCGATTTTAATGGTGATGGCTTAGAAGAACTTATTTTAATAAATCATGGCGACGAAAATCATCCTGCTATGAAGCTTGTTGGCTATTATGCTGGAGAGGTTAGAAAGCTTAGCGAAATTATACTGCCTAGTGCTAGTGATAGCTTTAAATCTGTTGGAAGCGGATTTTTCGCTGAAAACCTGCCTGGCATTTATGTTGATATAGTTATAGGCGAGGATCTATTAACAACAATTCTTGCAACTGTTGAGGGAAATAAGCTAACAGAGATTTATCCAGAAGACCTAGGATTTGCAAGGGATTTCGACAGAAGAATAGCAGCGCCTGGAGTTAGAGATATAGACAATGATGGCTATCTAGAATTTCCTATTGATTATGTGTTAAATGGCTATGATGAGGGAGATGAAAACCCTGTCTTTGAAACAAGATACTATTCAATAGTCGGCGGTACATTCACTTTAACTGATATAGCAATCGCCAACTACAATAATAACTATCTCTTAACAATCCCTCCATCATGGTGGGAGATTGTGACAGTTATTGAGGCGAGCGAGCCTAACGAATGGAGCTTTAACCTTTATGCTGGCACATTAGAAGACAGCACTGCCGAGCTTTTGCGAATCAAGGCTGTTGGGCCTGGCGATTATGTCGACCAGTTCGACACAACACCATACGAAGTTATCGCCACAAGAGGCAACACAGAATATAGAGCCTATATCCCAGAAAACGCCCCAGAAGATCTAGCTGTCACAATGAGCTACCTCAAAGAGAACTTTAGCTTTTTGTAGGCGGATGTAGTTGTGTGTGATATATAGCATCAAGCCAAATAACATTTATTAGGAGGAAATAATGGGAATTCAAAATATTAAAATTGAAAACTTCACTGTATTTGAAAATCTGAATATAGACTTTGCTGCTGGTATAAATGTATTTATTGGCGAGAACGGCACTGGCAAAACGCATTTGCTGAAGCTATCATATGGAATGATACAAGAATCCGTTGCAGCATCTAAAAATAACGTTTTCCCTATAAAGTCAAGATGTGATATAAAAGATTATTTCAAAGTGCCTTTGAGTCAACTTGCATACATTAAAGATAATGTTAGAGATGTTGTTAAAATAAGTTGCGAAGGCAATGAGTTCGATTTGCGTTTAGTAAAGAAGAGAGGATTAATAGCTAATCACTCATCTAATATTGATAGCACAATTCAAGTTCTTTCAAAGTTTAATTTACAACCAGTATTTATTCCAGCTAAAGATATATTAACTCATTCTAAAGGCTTTATGTCACTTTATGATAAATTTGAAATGCCATTTGATAAAAGCTATTACGATATTATTAGCATCTCATTGCTGCCTAAGCTAAAGGAAGTACCTGAGATAGGCAAATTAATTATCCCAAAGCTTGAAAATATTATAGGGGGCAAGGTAATTGTTGAAAATGATACTTTCTTTATAGAGAAGAATGATAAAAGCAAGATCGAGTTTTCTGTGGAGGCTGAAGGAATTAAGAAAATTGCTATACTTTGGCAGCTCATAATGAATGAGAGCATATCAAAGGATACCATTCTGTTTTGGGATGAACCAGAAGCAAACATCAATCCATCTCTTGTGCCTGATATGGTGGAGATTTTGCTTGAACTTTCAAGAAATGGTGTGCAGGTATTTCTATCAACTCACGACTATATTTTTGCAAAATACATTGAGGTTCTAAAAAATGAAACAGATGAAGTAGCTTTTCATTCTCTGTATAAAGCTGATGAGGGCATAAAGGCGAAGCGCTCTAATAATTTTAGAGATTTAAAACAAAATGCTATTGTATCTTCTTTTGATAAGCTTCTTGATAAAGTGTTTGACTTGAATATGGGTGAATAGCAATGAACAGAGTGTTTGTAGAAGAAAATAAAGTATACTCTATTGATTTAACTAATGCGATATGGGCAACTAATAAGCTAAAAACCACTATTGATAACGCCAAAATTGAGCTTAGTGATGTTGTTTTTATTGCTGAAACCGATGAGGGAATTTTATTTATAGAATATAAAAACGCAAATATAGAAAATGCAGCTAAGCCTGAAGTTTTTAATCCCAAAGATGATAAAACAATAGGTAGAGTAGTTAGGAAATATTATGATAGTCTGCTCTATATAAATGCCTTAGGTAAGGAGATGTCAAAACGCAAAGAATATATTTATATAGTTGAAACGAAAAACTCTGATAGTAGTATGAGAAAGTATTTGCAAGGCAGATTAAAAGCGAAGCTTCCTTTTCTATTTCAAGAACAGAATACATTTACCTATAAACTTATAGATGACGTTCAGGTTCTTAGTATAGCAGAATGGAATGAAAAATATCCGCAATTTAGCCTAACTAAAATTAACAAATAAGGAGTTTAGATATGAAAAGAATATTGATAGCAGAAGATGAAGATGGAATAAGAGAGTTTGTCGTTATAAATTTGACACGCTCTGGTTATGATGTGACAGATGCAGTTGACGGGCAGGATGCCCTGAATAAATTTAATGAAGCAAACGGCAATTTTGATGTTGTTATACTCGATGTAATGATGCCAAACCTAGACGGCTTTGCAGTTTGCAAAAAACTAAGAGAGCACTCAAGCACAATTGGTATTATAATGCTAACAGCAAAAAGCCAGGAGATGGATAAGGTTAACGGCTTAATGCTTGGCGCTGATGATTATATAACAAAGCCTTTTTCTCCCTCAGAGCTTGTTGCAAGGGTGGATGCAATACATAGACGTGTTACAATGTCTGCACCTTTAGCTCCAGCGACTGAAATAGTATCAGGTCCTTTTGTGCTTAATAAAAAGAGCAGAATTATAACCAAAAATGGCGAGGCTGTTGATTTAACTCAGGTTGAGTATCAAATAATGGAGCTGTTTATGTCTAATGTTGATATTGCCCTTGAGAGAAACACAATACTAACAACAGTTTGGGGAGATAGCTATTATGGCGATCATAAAATTGTCGATGTTAACATTAGAAGGCTTAGAATAAAGATAGAGGATGATCCGTCCAACCCAGAGTTTATAACAACTATGTGGGGATTTGGATATAAATGGAGTGTGTAGTTATATCAAAGTTTTGAGGAAAGGGGTGACGCTTTGAGGGATAGGATAATAAATCGCTGGCTTTATAACAGCCTTGGTGTAATTGTTGGCATACTTTTATTGGTAGAGCTTGCTTTTGGTGTTAGTATACGCTTATTTTATTATAACAGTGTGTCACAAACCCTAACTTCACAGCTCGGTGTTGTATCTTCTTTGTTGACTAGCTATGCTGAAAGCGGGACAACAGATTTTGGCGTTCAAGTTCGCTCATATATAGAGAACTTTGAATACAAAGACACAATGGAGCTTATGGCGCTTGATAGCGAGGGAAATGTTCTTATAACCTCCTCGGGCTTTCCAGTTGAGGGAACTATGATCCTCCCAGACTTTACTAATGCACTAACAGCACAGGACGGCACAGGGCAGTATCAAGGGGATTTTCGTTCCGAAAATGTAATGGCTGTTTCTTCTATTGCACCAATTAATTCCGAGGGAATAACTGTGGTTAGGTTGATAGTGTCGCTTGATAATGTCGACGAGCTAATATTTGCAATAATTGCAGCTTCTTTAATAGTTGTGTTTGTGATAGTGTTCTTTGCTGCAATTTCAGGGTTTTACTTCATCAATTCAATTGTTCGTCCTTTAGGGGAGATAGGCTCTTCTGCAAGAAGGATAGCAAGCGGCAATTTTGATGCGAGGGTTGAGTCAAAGCATAATGACGAAATAGGCGAGCTTTGCGAAACTATCAATCAGATGGCGATTGAACTTTCTCGCTCTGACAAAATGAAAAATGACTTCATATCCTCTGTTTCACATGAGCTTAGAACCCCTTTAACAGCAATTAAAGGCTGGGGAGAAACAATTCTTTCTGATACTCACTTTGAAAATAATAGCCACGCTAAAGAACAACACACAAATCAAGACACCCTTAAGAAGGGCATGGGCGTTATAATGAAAGAAACAGACAGGCTTTCTTTGATGGTTGAAGAACTGCTTGACTTTTCAAGAATGCAGTCTGGAAGATTTAAGCTTTCGATTGCAAAGGCAGACATGCTCGCAGAGCTTGGCGAGGTTGTGCTTATGTATACAGAAAAAGCAAAAAGAGAGCAGATACCAATAATATACGACGAGCCAATGTTTGATGCTTTTGTTTTTGCAGACACAAACAGACTAAGGCAGGTTTTTATAAATGTCATTGACAATGCCATTAAGTATTCGGATGCTGGAGGGCAGGTCGATATAACTGCAACAAAAGATAATGACTATTTTATTATAGCTGTTGCAGATAGAGGCTGCGGAATAAGCCCAGAAGATCTGCCGAATATAAAGCAAAAATTCTATAAAGCAAATTTAACGAGGCGCGGTTCAGGAATTGGGCTAGCTGTTGCCGACGAGATAATGAGGCTTCATCATGGAGCTTTGGAGCTTGAGTCAGAGCTTGGAAAAGGC
Organism: uncultured Oscillospiraceae bacterium; assembly: GCA_964369265.1. Lineage (GTDB taxonomy): Bacteria > Bacillota > Clostridia > Oscillospirales > Ruminococcaceae > DAMCAP01. The sequence goes on along the minus strand of CAYJEV010000082.1, from coordinate 1,374 downwards.
ACGACTGTAATTATTAAAATACCGAATGCATCATTTTATCAATCCCAAATAGAGGACGATAAGAAACAAGGAAGGTAAGGAAGGTACTTCATCATGAACTTGATACTATCAAGACTAAGACCTTATTTTGAAACTCTAATGTTTGCTGGGGCGCAGTTTTTATACTGGTCGGCAAACTGCGCATTATATTCATTTATAGTGCTTTACTTAAAAGATCAAGGATATAGCGACTCAATGTGCGGAATTATATCTGGAATGCTTGCTTGTATGGGGATTTTAATTCACCCAATACTAGGATACGTTTCTGATATTTATATCCCAGCGAAAAAGATAATAATAATCTGCTTTATTGTTGCGATACCTCTAACGCAGATACTGCCTTTTATCGCTTCAATGGCAATACTATTTATTATAGTGCTGGTAATGTTGTCATTCTTTGATTACTATCAATACTCTTTGCTAGATTCTTGGATAGTTAAGCTTCAAATGAGGGGATATGCTGTTGAGTTTGCGAGAATAAGATCGTTTGCTTCTTTAGGTTATGGTGTATCTTCTTACATAGTTGGTTTGTTGATAACAAACTTTGGCTTCAATATAATGTTTTACATGCATAGTATCTTTTTAATTTTAACAATACTATTCTTGCTTCCAATGCCAGAAGTTCCTTGTGTTGATAAAACTGAAAAGGGAGCAAAGAAAATTTCTTTTAAAGATGCAAGCCAAATTCTTTTCAAAATTAAGAGATATCGTTCATTATTAATTTGCGGAGCTCTTTACCAGTTTACAACTCGCCCAAGCATAACCTTCTTAGGCTTATTTATTGATAATGCTGGGGGAGATAGTTCAGATTTAGGGCTTGCCCTTTTGATAGGCGCTGGGCTTGAGTTTCCTATAATGATAATTGTTGCGATTATTAGCCAAAAGACAAAGAAGTCTTATCTTCTTATAACAGCTATGCTAACTTTGGCTATGAGGGTTGTTGGGTTTGCTATTGCAATGCCAATACCATATATGCTAGCAATGCAAGCTTTTGGTGCGATTGGTTTTGGTTTATACAATGCAATGTTTGTTCAGTATATAGCAGAGATAACTCCGTCTGAACTGACTGCAACTGCAACAACACTTGGAACGGCTATGACTTTTAGTACAGGGGCTGTTTTGGGCATGTTCTTTGGCGGATTTATTGCAGATGCTATAGGTCTTTTAGGTTATGGAGCTGTCTGTGCGGCGGCTGGTTTCTTGGGAACAGTTTTGTTCATACCTAATGTTATTTGGGATATTAAAAATAAAGATAAGGCTTTGCTAGACTAATGACTAATGGTTAATGGTGAAAGATTAAGGGTTTTCGCAGTAAACTTTTAGTGTTCCGTCAGG
>CAYJEV010000081.1:0-7641 GCA_964369265.1 uncultured Oscillospiraceae bacterium | reverse complement strand
TTGGCGCTTTCCGCAGAAAGCGAAATTCTTAAAAAACTAAACAGCTTTCACATCATAAAATAATACAGGCATAAAAACCTCAAGTTCGTACAAAGCTGGGGTGTGTTCATGTGAAAGCTTAACTAGACCATAAACAGAGGAATGCACTATCCGAACCCACCCATCAAGTAAGCGGAGCGGAGCCTTGATGGCAAAAAACCTATAAGATTAGCGAAAAACTAAGATGGCGACTGATAGTCGCCGCTACAACTTGCGATGTCATTTATAGTTTTGTATGACCATAAACAACCACCAAAAATTGATGCTCCAAAAATAGTAGGGTGCGGCGCTCGACGCACCGTCGCACAATCAACCATTACAAGGAACGATTGACATGACATATAGTTTTGTGCTGTCATTTCCACAACGTGCGTATCATCTAGTTTGTTGTGTTCGTACTTTTGTCATTGAACAAAAGTACCAAAAATCAACGAGAGGGTGGGGACAAGCAGTTTGGTGCATTTTGGTATTTTTCGATATTTCGCTTACACAATACTTTAGTCAACACTCTGCGTACAATATCCTTAAACTACAATTGCCATCGTGAACAAATTTTATGTTTAAACAAAAATAATAGCGAGATTAAAAAACGAAAAATACAGACAAAATGAATTTACTTTAGTTGAAACCGAAAGAACGTCAGCCAGCTTTTGTGGGTCGCTGGTTTGTGGGGATATATGGTTTGGTTATGTCATTTGATCTTTTGCCAAGGGTAGGGACAAGGACTTTAAGACTTAGGCTAAGACTTTATCTATAAGTCGCTTAGATATATAGAAATAATCTATATATTTTCTCTTTGAAATGGCAAAAAACTATGATATTATATTTTGTAGATAATTATGTAAATTATAGTGACGATATAGATGGAGAGGGGTTTGAAAGATGAAGGTAGTAAATGGAGTGGGGCTTAACTGCCCAATGCCTGTTATAATGACAAAAAAGGAATATGATAATGGCGAGAGAAGCCTGCTTGTTAAGGTTGATAATGAAACTGCTTGCGAAAACCTAACACGTTTTGCTGAAAATTTAGGAGGCAAAGCAGAAGTTGCAGCTGTTGGCGATATATTTGAGGTGTCTGTGCTGTTTGAGGGAGCTGTTGCTGATAAAACAGAAGGGCAGGCTGTACTAGCTAAAACGACAAACGACTATGTTGTGTTTTGTGGCTCTGAATTTGTTGGGAACGGCAATGACGAATTAGGCGCAACATTGATGACAATGTTCTTCTACACACTAACAGAAAGCGAAGACCTTCCAAGCTCAATCTGCTTTATGAACGGCGGAGTTAAGCTTGCCTGCGAAAATGAGCAGGTTATTGAGCATTTAAAAGAGCTCGAGAATAAAGGCGTTGAGGTTGTGGTTTGTGGCGCTTGCCTAAATTTCTTCTCTCTAAAAAATAAAGTTGGTAAAGTTGGAAATATGTACGAGATAGTTACAAAAATGCAAAAGACAGGCAAGGTGATAAAGCCATAATGATTAGATACAGCGTTATTTCCTTTGTTAACACACATACAGCAATGGCTGTACAATCCTTTCTAAAAGGAAAGCTTAAATACGCCGTTATGCCAACACCAAGAAGCATAACAGAAGCTTGCGGTATATCCCTTAAAATTGACCCAACCGACAAAGAGGCGGCTTTAGATCTGCTAAACCAAAATAATATTTCTGAGGAAATGTATAAGGTTTATGATATTGAATAGGCTATACAATATAAATTATAAAAATTCATAAAAAATAGGGGGCGAACATCTGCGTTCGTCCCTATTATAATAAGCAAATTTAATTTACTCTTCAATTTGAAGAGGAATTTCAAAGCTTTCCATACATTTTAAAAGAGAGCTAGTTTGCTCTTCATTCATGTTATGGCAGAGAATTCTTATCAAATCAATATCCCCAGTGGCATCTTTTTTCTTGCTGTATGCAAAAAGCCAAAAATGTGTATCAGACCAATATTCTGCTTGCTCTAAACACTCAAATCTAATGGAAGTATCGCTGCTATATTTAGTCGCCTTCTCGAAATTTGGAAGCAGTTCCACGATTTTGTGCTCAATTTCAGCAAATGGTAAAGCAAAAACAGCTTTAACTCCACCTTTACCAAAACGATAGCTTTCATATACTTTCATTTTGTCCATAACAGCACCTTGCTTAAACTTAAAGAAAACAAGTTCTTTATCGTTTTTAGTAGGATATGTACCATTAAACATTACATAAGCTGTTTCCTCAATTGAGGCTCTGCTTTCATACTCAAAGCAGTACATTCCCATATCTTCGGCATCCCATTCACGCCCCGTTAGCTCTATCATTTTACTAACCTGTTCATCGGTTGGTTGGTCGTAGCTGTTAGCAATTTCATCAATAAGCTCCATTACAAGCTCCAAATTCTTCTCTTCCATTTTTTACCTCTCCTTCAAATTGCATCAGTCAACTTAAATACTAGCATAAATTGCAAAAAAATTCAATAGAAGCAAGAGGGATTAACTTTTACATCGCTTTAAAGCAAAAATATATTTTGTTTCCATCTGAAATAACTTGACATTGTACGACAACTGCTGTAAACTGTTTAAGTACGCAAAACCAATAATCTTTGCTGCGTTACAATTATTTGAGTGAAGAGATAAAAGTGAATAGTAAATGGCAATATCCTGATAGTAAGGCTTAATATATCATGAAGCAATGCAGTAACTTTTCACTTTATTAAATTTTCATCATTTAAACATTATATTATACAAATTTGAAGGGAATGAAAAAATTGAGCTATACCAAAAAAATGAATATATTTTTTGTTATCACTATAGTATTTAATATGGCAGCAAGCTTTGCCCATCCTGTTACACCAACTATCTTCACAGATTTAAACTTAGGTAGTTATATGTTTGGATATGCGCTTGGCATTATGCTTTGTGTTAACTTTGCAACATCTCCGTTTTGGGGGATGATGAACACCTACATATCCAGCCGTGTTACCTTGCTAATATGTTGTGTTGGATATGGGCTTGGGCAGATAATGTTCGGGCTTGCAACACAAGAATGGCAGTTCTTAGTGGCGAGATCTTTTGCTGGCGCATTCACAGGCGGCGCTTTTGTAAGCGTTATGACCTATATCATAAACACCTGCGAAGATGTTCAAAGAAGAGGCACTTATCTAACCATCAACGCTACTATAATATCTGTTGGTAGTGCGTTTGGTTATTTAATAGGCGGTGTGCTTGGTGGAATTGAAACAAGGCTTCCAATATGGATTCAAGGCGCAACTCTAACTGCTTGTGGCATATCCTTCCTGCTTCTTTGCGACAATGATGCAAAAATACCATTCAAAGATATTAACTGGAAGAGAGTTGCAATAGAAGCAAACCCTTTTGCTGCCTTCCTTGCTAGCCGTTCTTTTATGACAGTTACACTAGCCTTTCTATTCCTAATGTGTGCGTTCCAAAACCTTGCTTTCACAGCATTTGACCAAAGCTTTAACTACTACATTAGAGATCAGTTCCAATTCCCTTCAAGCTATAACGGCTTTATAAAGGGAGGAATGGGCTTTATATCTTTAGTTGCTAATAGCACAATTTGTATGTGGCTGATGAAAAAGACAGACATAAAAAAATCAACTATAGCTGTGTTTTTCTTATGCGCTACAAGTATGGCATTTGCAATTTCAATGGAAAGTATAGTGCCGTTTATTGCATTCAATATTCTGCTGTTTGCTTTCAACACAATATCAATGCCGCTCCTACAAAGCCTTGTTGCCGAAAGAGGAAAGGGCGAAGATAGAAACTTAATAATGGGATTTTATAATGCAATGCGTTCCTTTGGCGGAATTATAGGCGCTTTCCTTTCTGGAATGCTATATAACATTGAAGCGAAATTTCCGTTTTATCTTGTTGCTATTGGCTTTGCAATTGGAGCTTTCTTCTCATATATCTATTATAACCGCTCTAAAAAAGAGGTTTCAGTTTAGTTTATTAACCATATCGCCTCCTGTTCCATATACTAAAGTAGTTATGGAATAGGAGGTTTATTTTATGCTTATAGTTAAAAAATTTGGCGGAAGCTCTTTGGCTGAAATTTCAGATATTCGCCGCTCTGCTTTAATTGTTAAGGATAGCTATGAAAAGGGAGAGGATATAGTTGTTGTTGTGTCGGCAATGGGAAAGAGCACAGATAGGCTAATTACTCTGGCAAAATCAGTCAGCAATACCCCTCAAGCCGAGGCAACAGACCTGCTTTTATCTACTGGCGAGATGGTGTCGGCAAGCCTATTTACAATGATGCTCTGCGAGCTTGGCCTGCCCGCTATAGCATTGACAGCCTTTTCTGCCGGCATTAAAACAGATAACAAGGCTCAAAATGCAACCATACTAGATATTGACACATCAAACATTCGAAAGGCTCTTAATGACAGGAAAGTGGTGGTAGTTGCTGGCTTTCAGGGGCATTTTGAAAATACACTAACCACAATCGGAAGAGGAGGCTCAGACACAACAGCCACAGCCCTAGCCTATTACCTAAAAGCTGATAGATGCATTATATACACCGATGTTGAGGGGGTTTTTTCTGCCGACCCAAACCTTTTTCCCTGTGCCATACACATACCAGAAATTAGCTATAAGAACATGCTGTTGCTTTCACGATTTGGGGCGAAGGTCATGCACTGGGAAGCAGTTAAGTTTGCTTCTATTGGCAGATTTGAAACGCAGATTGTATCGAGCTTTACAAACCAAAAACATACAACACTAACGCATAACTGCCCTGTTAACTCTGTACTAGCTGTTGCTAGCATGAAAGCATATCAGCAGACCATTGAAGTTAAAAAGCCTATTAACCTATGGGATATACCATTAAACACAGTTGAGAATGCTCTTTGTAGCATTGATAGTCGTGCTAGTGGCAATGTGCTAAACATATACACAGAACAGCCTTTGCCAGAATATATAACCCAAAATATTATCTCTTTATGCGGGGGAGAAGCCGAAGACTTTAAGCAAAGAGAAGTCACAGCTATATCTGTTATTGGCGACGAGCTTCCACGCAATAACAGGCTTGTGTCTGACATACTTGAAAAAATACATAACTATAATATATCTCGCCTTTTTACATATAGCGGATGTTGCCGCTTTTTCACAGAACAGAACATAAGCGAGATAATAACAGAGCTTTGTATGTAAAGCTGTAAATATTATTCATTATTTAGCAATTGAAATAATAGCATTTTGTGGTATAATAATTGAAAACCCCTCGCAGGGGCGATTTAGATATCCATTTTGCTCACCACAAATGGCAACCGCAAAATATGGACGATTATATCAAATACATAATAAATATTCAAATAAAATAGAGGACAATAAATGAAAAAGATAATTTTACTAACACTAAGCTTTACCCTTATAATACTAAACACTATAATGCCTGTTATGGGGGCAACATATCAGCCTGGATTTGAAGTCGAAGCAGAGGCTGTATTTATGGCAAACCTCGATAGCGATATGATAATATATGAGAAAAATTCAGACACACAAATTCACCCTGGTTACCTTGCGCAATTAATGACCTCAATAGTTGCTCTTGAATCAGGCTATGACCTAGATAACACCATCGTTACTATGAAAAACTACACACAAGACGAGGTTTATGTTAGAAATATTGAGCTTGGCGGAATAACTTTAGGCGGACTTATTAGAGATGAGGAGATTTCTTTAAGAAATTTATTATACGCTGTGAATGTTAGAGGGGCAAACGAGGCTGCTTTGATGATTGCAGATCATATTGGAGATGGCTCGACTGAGTATTTTGTTGAAATTATGAACCAAAAGGCGAAGGATATTGGTTGCACAAACACCTTGTTTAAATCTCCAACAGGCTTGCCAGACGATTCATACACAACAGCGCATGACATGTATTTAATTGCGAGGTATGCCTCAGAAATCCCTTTGCTAATGGAGATGTCTAACCTAACTTATTATGACGGAGGCCCAACTAATAAGCACGACTCCTTAATATGGGCGACAACCTCAAGAATGATTGTTCCAACAGACGCGACTTATCTTCCATATATCAAAAATGTTAAAAGCTCTTTAAGCAGACACACAGGCGCATCTGCAATATCAATTGCAACAAAAGGAGGATATAGCTATCTGCTTGTTGTGATGAATTCCCCTAGTGTTGATAGTGAAGGGAAGCTGTTGCCTGTCAATGTCGCAAGCACCACAACTGAAAAGCTATTTGACTGGGCATATGACACCTTCAAAGTTAAGACAATGCTAGAAAAAGGCAAGAGCTTTGGCGAAATTGACATGGAGCTATGCTGGGACAAGGACTTTATAAGGCTGATGTCAAAGGACAACTTCTCTGCGCTTATTCCAGATGAGATTGATAGCAGCAGCATAGTTTTCACAACTGTACTGCCAGACTATGTAAATGCACCAGTTGCAAAAGGCGATGCAGTTGGATATGTTGAGCTGTCTTTGGCTGGCGAGCTAATAGGAAGAGTTGAGCTTGTATCGGCAGATGAAGCAGCAGCAAGCCCATTGTTAATTCAGCTCGATAAGCTAAAGCAAATTTACAACACTTATTGGTTTAAATTTGGCGTTATTTTAGTAGTAATGCTAATAATATCATATATTGTTTTAACTTTTACTATAAACAAAAATAGAGGGCGTTATCGCCGATAAGGGAGCATTATTATGGAAGCTATTTTGGGGGATATGAGTTTAGTTTCGGTTTTGGCAGTTGCTGCGCTTGCAATAGTTGGCTCTGTTATACAAACAGTTTGTGGCTTTGGTTTTGGTATCTTTGTTATGATACTTCTTCCATATTTCATGCCTTCGTATTCGGCTGCTCTTGCTTTGTCTGGAGCTCTTAGCTTTACAATAACTTTGGTTATTTCGATTAAGCAGAGAAAGTCTATTCAAATCAAAAACATCCTCCTTCCTTTAGCAGCATATATGTTTGTTGCAACTTTTGCTGTGCAGTTTTCAATTTTTGGTTCGCAAGAAACATTAAAAGGCTTGCTTGGTGTGCTTTTAGTAGTGTTATCAATCTACTTTATGAGATTTTCAGGCAACTTTAAAATTGAGGCTAACCCTAAAACAGGAACTATTGCTGGCTCTCTTGGTGGATTGCTTAGCGGTTTGTTTGGAATGGGAGGGCCGCCAATGGTGCTTTACTTCCTTGCTGCTACACCGAACACAGCAGTGTATTTAGCGACTAGCCAGTTCTTTTTCACTGTAACAAATGGCTATGGCTCATTAATAAGAGCGATAAACGGCTCTTACACACCATATGTAATTTTGATGTGGGTTATCTGCCTTATTTCTTTATACATAGGAAACAAGATTGGAAATTTACTTATAAGCAAAATAAATGAGCATTCACTTAGAAAAATCGTTTATGTTTATATGGGAATTAGCGGAGCAATTATCGCTGTGACTTCGCTTTTATAAGGCTAAGGATTTTTGCACTAAGCTTGCAGTGTTCCGCTAGGCTTACATAAAGTTTTGCTAAATTTTTTCAAAAAATTTCAGCATCAAAGGGCTGCCCCTTTGGCGCTCACCGCAGAAAGCGAAACTTACTTTTCTTTTGGAAAAAAGAAAAGCTAAGCAAAAGAAAACCTTT
>CAYJEV010000080.1:0-7653 GCA_964369265.1 uncultured Oscillospiraceae bacterium | reverse complement strand
TGTAGCGGCGACTATTAGTCGCCATTTTAGTTTTTCGCTAATCCTCTGGTTTTTTGCCATCAAGGGTCCGCTTTGCTGCCTTGATGGGTGGGTTCGGATAGTACGTTCCTCTGTTTATGGTTTGGTTAAGCTTTCACCCTGTCGTCACTCCAACTTTAGTTGTTAATGTTTAGTTTTTGTGCCTGTATTGTTTTTTGATGTGAAAGCTGTTAAGTTTCTTTTTTTAGAATTTCGCTCACTGCGGTGAGCGCCAAAGGGGCAGCCCTTTGATGCTGAAATTTTTTGAAAAAAATTTAGCAAAACTTTTACTCTACCTAGCGGAACACTCAAAGTTTACTGCGAAATCCCTTAGTCATTAGTCCAACATCGAATGCACCATTTCATCCAATATTCCATATATCTCTTCAACATTCGCAACAGAAGGATCGTAATAGCTTTCAATTTCTATATAAACAAAATCGCTTTGGCTCTCAAAAAACACATAAGCATGCACACCCTCCGAAAGCTCATATTCGGTGTTGGTCTTTGGCACTAAATTATATTTGATAACCTCGCCACTATCCGTTTGGAGCTCTTTTAAGTACAGCCCATAATTAGAGTCGTTATTATAACGTTTCTGGGAGCTAATACCATCATGATTAATATTAAGTATTTGACCAAAAATCATAGAAGACGTTCTATAAATGCTGTCAGCTGGCTCATTTTCAATCGGAGCAAACTCCTTCACCACATTTATCCTGTACACCCCCAAGCTGTCGCCCTCGCTAATAAACACATCAGTTTCAGGATAGTACATCAGCCTATCATCTATAGCTATACTAATATTATCAGCAATATATCTCTCGCCTTCGCTTGGCTTAAATTTAATTGCAGTTTCATGCTCTGCAAAGCTCGTTTCTGAGCTTAAATCAAATGGAATGCTTGTCGTCCATATTTTTACACGATGGCTCTCTTCGCCAACTAGCAACATTTCTAAAGACACATCAATGCTATCCTCCAGCACCTCAAAAGAAATAACTTCCTCATTGCTAAAACCGCCCTCATAATTCCACACTCCAACACCCAATACTTCGCTAGGTTTTAGTGTTGTTTTATGATAGCTTCCATCAAACTCAAAGCTATGCAGTAAATGAGCCTTGTTAAAGCTTTCATCCTCTCTATAATAAACAGTTGCATTTGCTGGCTTTTTCCACCAAAGAGCGCCCTGCTCTTCAAGATAGCCTCTATGATAATAATAGCTTTTCCCATCTTTCGCAGTTAAAAACAGCTCGTCTTCCCCTGTTTTATGCTCCGAAATTAGCTCGCCAGTTAGACTGTCAACTATATAAAGCTCGCCAGAACTTAGTCCGTCATTCATATAATATGCGTTTGTTGGAAGGCTAAAGCTTGTTTGGTTCCAATCAGCTAGCCATATATACAGTTTCTCGCTATCATATGAGATATAGTAGCTTTCAGGATTTGCTGGAAGATTATATATAGGCTGTTTATTTTCATCATAAAAGTTAAGCGCCCAGTAGCCGTTATCTTCGCCCTCTTCTATTTTCTCATATCTAACAGTTAGGTCTGTTCCAGCAATTTCGGTTTGGAAGTTGCTATCCTTCCCTGCCATCATATAATGAGTATCCCCTATAAATTCGGTTGTGCCATCTGAAAATATATACAAAAACTCGTTGTCTATCCCATCATCTTCGCAACCAACCAAAAACACACAAAGTGTCAATAGGCCAATAAGTATAGTCTTTTTTATCATAGTTTATTTAAGGAACTTGTCGGCACATCTTAGGAAAAATTCCACACCCTTATAAAAACCAGCCTCGTCAAGATCAAAGTGAGGGTTATGGTGTGCAACAGGTTTGCCAGGATAGCCAAGACCTAACATTGCATAAAATCCATCAAAAGCCTCAACAAATAAAGAGTAGTTGTCTGAGCCCATGAAAGGATCGCCTGTTATAACTTTTAGTCCAGCCTCTTCAGCTGCTTCTTTACCAACAGCATTTGCAGAAACACTATTTATAATTGGAGGAACTCCAACGCCTCTTTTTAGTAGCTTAAATTCGCCCTTTGCCCCATATGATTCGGCGATTGATTTAACAATGCTGTCAATGCATTCTGTCACTTTGTCGAAAGCTTCATATGAGAAGAAACGAATTGTGCCTGTTGAAGTTGCTGTTTCTGGGATTATGTTTGTTGCTGTGCCTGAATTAAAGGTGCAAGGGCTAATAACAACAGGGTCGAAAGTGTTAATGCGATTAACTGGCAGAGCTGCAATTCGAGGGATAATCTCGCATAGTGGTTTAATTGGGTCAATTGCAGTATGTGGTTGAGAGCCATGCCCACCTTTACCTGTCACTATAATTTCAAAGGCAGCAGTTCCGGCGAAGAGTCCCTTATCTTTCATAAAGATAGCTCCTGTTGGAAGCAGAGGGGAAACATGCACAGCGAACACATGGTCAACTCCGCCCTTTTCTTTTAGGTGCTCGACTATTTCAGCAGCTCCAACTCCTCTTTCTTCGCCATACTGGAAGCATAGATAAATCTTGCCAGAGTAATGCTCTAGGTTTGCGATAAGAGCTTTTGCAGTTGCTAGGAGGATGGCTGCGTGTGCGTCGTGTCCGCATGAGTGCATTTTGCCATCTATTTTAGATTTATAAGGCACATCATTTTCTTGTTGCATTGGAAGGGCATCAATATCGGCACGAATTGCAATAGTTTTGCCTGTTCTTTTTGTATCGATTAAGCCAACAACATTAAGCTCGTTAACTCTTTCGTAAGGTATGCCCATTTTTTCGAGTTCCTCGGCTATTCTTCCACTAGTCCAAACTTCTTCTCCTGTTATTTCAGGGTGTTGGTGAAACTCCCTACGCATACTAACAGCATAATCTTGTTGCTCCATTGCTATTTTTTTAAAATCCATAATTGACCTCCTAAAATCATTTTCTTTTCATTATACTACAATTGCGAATATATGTAAAGGCGTTGCTAGGCTAATGACTAAAGGTGAAAGGTGAATGATTAAATGGGTTTTCACTAAACTTTCAGTGTTCCGTCAGGTAGAGTAAAAGTTTTGCTAAATTTTTTTTAAAAAATTTCAGCATCAAAGGGCTGCCCCTTTGGCGCTTTCCGCAGAAAGCGAAACACTTTAAAAAAACTAAACAGCTTTCACATTAAAAACAAGACAAGCACCAAAACTAGTCATTCACAATAAAAATTGGAATGACGACAGGGTGAAAGCTTAACTAGCCCTTAAACGGAGGAACGCACTCTCCGAACCCACCCATCAAGGCAGCAAAGCGGACCCTTGATGGCAACAACAAAATCCAGAGGATTTTGTAAAGTAAAAAGTAATAAGTAATAGTGAATAGGTAATGTATCGCCTTTGGCGATAGATTTTGATGGTGACAATGGGAAATGGCGACTGATAGTCGCCGCTACAATATGCAATGTCATTTGATGTTTTGTATGACCATAAACAGTACACCAAAAATTGATGTCCACAAATGGTAGGGTGCGGCGCTCGACGCACCGTCGTACATAAACTAAAATGGCGACTACTAGTCGCCGCTACAACGCGTAATGTCATTTGTGGTTTTGCATGACCATAAACAACCCACCAAAATTGATGCCCAAAAATTGTAGGGTGCGGCGCTCAACGCACCGTCGCACACAAACCACCACAAGGAGCGATTGACAGTTCATTTTGGTGTTGGGTTGTATAGAGTTTTATGCGTTGGTTGATATCTAGTTCAAGGAATGTCGCACAAAATAAATCGTTTAAACAAAATATGCCATCGAGGCAAATTTATATTGTATAACAAAACATTTAGCGACAATAAAAAACATCCTCTACCATGGATGCGCCTATGGGTTTATAATATTGCTGTGTCATCTTTAGTTTTGTATAAGCATAAAAAATTAAATTGAATATATTGAAATATATAGTATTTAATGTTAGAATGTAATTAAAAACTGGAGGTGCGATAATGAATTTTGGAAAACTAGGCAATCAGCTAATGAACTTTGCTGACAAGGCTGTTAAAAAAGGCGAGGACGCTGTCGAGATAACAAGACTTAACATGAATATATCTACTATGCAGTCGCAGTGTGATGATGTGTATAAAAAGATGGGAGCAATCATTTACAAGAATATTGTAAATGGAGCTGACTATGGCGAGGAGCTAAAAGAGCTTTCAAGCTCAATCGCAACAATCATAAATGAAATTGATCAAGTTCGTGCTGAAATTGATAAGCTTAAAGCCACAGATAACTCAATATATACTAATCAATAACATAATTAAAGACATCGCTTTTTAGGGCGATGTCTTTTTATATTGGGAAATTTAAATTAACGAAAATTTAATGCGTAATGACTATGAGCTAAAAGCTTAGTCGTCATCATCCTCGAATTTGAATGGATCCCATGTCAGTCCCCAACCATAATCTACATCTTCATCATCACCATCACTACCACCAACATTCCCAACATTAGAGCCTCCAGAGGAAGTTCCGTTATGCTCTGTGCATTCGTGTGGTTGATTTGTGATTTTATAGAATCCCTCAATTTGAGTTGGGCAGTCTTCAGTCGCCTTTAATCCTGTATCAGCACAGTAAGCAAGGCTTATAACGTTGTTAGCCACTTCAAATGTCTTTGGCTCTAAGTTTTGATGAATCGGCTCCATCATGCTCTTATATAGCCTTGTTGGAGGGTATAAAGCATAGTTTATTGGCTCTGGAGTATCGTATCCCATCCATACAGAAACAGAATAGTATGGGGTAACGCCCATGAATAGCTGGTCAACGTTATCGTTGGAAGTACCAGTTTTACCAGCAAGCTCCCAGCCAGACATCTTAGCAGCTGCACCAGTTCCCAAAGGACCAGAAACAACTTGTTGTAATAGCTTGTTCATTATAGTTGCTGTGTCTTGAGATATAACCCTTGTTGGAACATAGTTGTTTTCAAGAATTACATTTCCATCAGCATCAAGAACCTTTGTATAGGAGTGTGGCTCAATATATAAACCACCATTACCAAACATTTGGAAAGCAGCAGCCATATCCACCATTGTAACGCCGTCTGTCATAGAGCCAAGCGCCATTGGAGAGATATCCATATCTGTGAAGTATCTGCCATTTCTATTTTCATTCTCAACTAAATCATCAAATCCTAGCTCATCTCTTAAGAAATTAAAGCTCAACTGAGGAGTTAGTTGTTGGCTTAGCTTAACTGGAATTGTGTTTGCTGATCTCATAACAGCTTCGTGAACTGTCATATCACCATAATAGTCGTTATAAACATTTCGAGGGTAAATAGAGTTTGGGTCGTTTTCATCAAGCAGAATTGGTGAATCCTCCAGCATTGTTGAGTAGTTAATTAAGTTATACTCAATCGCAGGAGCATAGATACTAATTGGCTTGATTGTTGAGCCTGGATGACGAAGGGCATCTGTTGCTCTATTGAATAAACGCACACCATCACGAGGCCTGTTAGATCCCATAATTCCTTTAATCTGCCCTGTTTGGTGATCTATAATTACTATAGAGCTTTCAGGATATTCTTCATTCAAAACAGCTGGGAAGTTATTTTCGATATCAATAAAAGCAGTGTTTAGATAGTTTTGAATATCTGTATCAACTGTTGTGTAGATACGAAGACCGCCATTGAATAGTAGCTGTTCAGCACCAGTTTCTGTGTAGCCGTTTCTTTCAACTAAATCGTCAATAATCTCCTCATACACTGTGTCCATGAACCAGTCTTGAAGCTCAACTTGACTTTCTTGATATTTTTCATCCTCAAAGTGAAGCTCTTCTGCTAAAGCTGCTTCATACTGTTCATCAGATATTCTGCCCTGCTCATGCATTGCAAAAAGCACATCACCTTGACGTATTTCGTTATTTTCAGGATATCTAAACGGACTCCACTTGCTTGGATTTTGAGTTATACCTACAATAGCGGCAGATTCTGCAATTGTTAGCTCAGAAGCGCTTTTTCCGAAATAGTTGTTTGCAGCAGACTCAATACCATTAATTCCAAGCCCAAAAGAAACAACGTTAAGATATGCTTCTAGTATTTGCTCTTTTGAATAGTGCCTTTCAAGAACAATTGCGCTGAATATCTCCCTTATTTTACGAGGGATTGTTACAGCATTATCGCCAGTTACATTTTTGATTAGCTGTTGAGTTATAGTTGAGCCACCGAAAGTGCTTGTACTAAATGGGTTTAGCCCATTAAAAGTTGCAGCGATTGTTCTTTGAAGGTCGACACCAAAGTGTGTGTCAAATCGCTTATCCTCAATTGCTATAACAGCATGGAGCAGATGGGGAGGTATGTCGTTGTAATCCACCCAAACCCTATCTTCATCACTATCTACCCTTTGTATCTCGACATATTCACCAGTTTCGGCGTCTTCGGCATAGATTAGTGTAGTGTAGTTTAGGGAAAGGTCTTCAATATTTATAGGCTCGATATTCTCAAGGGTTGTCAGGACATAAACTGTCATGAAGCATGCGAGAATACAGCCTGTTATAATTCCTATTAGTGTTAGAATTATAAAAAATCGCCCAATGGCTTTTAATGGTTGTATCTTTCTTTTAGATTTTGCAGACAAAATACTACCTCCTTTTATGTAGTGAGTTTTATTTTAGTAAAATTTGAATTTATTATTGTATCAAGAAAATTTAGATACGAGAATATAAAATTTCTACCGAAAACATTATAACATTATTTTAGGGAAAGTGTGTGAACATTCTAAAAAAAATATATTTTGTTTGGTATATATCAACAATAATTGCCAAAAATATAATAAATTAGTTTCGGAAAGGAGCTTTTATGCATTTTAAAAATACAATTATTACTCTTTTTGCTGTTAGCTTGGCAGCTGGGATGGGATACTATATTGGCACTGAGCGAAACAACAACACCATAACCCAAACGCCAGCAACTAATCCTCCTCAAATAAGCGAAACAATCTATCCCACTCCCCCAGAAATACCAATTTATACTATAAAAGAGTATGAGGGTAAAATAGCTGTTTTTATGGGCGAAAAGCAAAAGCCTGAAATTGTATTTGATAGATATGTCCATCTATTGCCCGATCTTGATCGAAAAGAGATAAGAGAGGGTGTTATAGCAGAAGATTATGAAACGCTTCTTAGCCTCATTGAAGATTATACTAGTTAATTAAAAGGTATCATAATTAATGTGTCCATATTTGTCGAAAATACTGCTTTAACTATTTAATTTTAAAAATGAAATAATAGTATTTAAATAATAGCAGCGAAGTAAGAAACAGCCTTAAATGGAAAATATTAGTTATAATAATAATATATACTATTAATATTGTTGCAACTAATAACAGCACTAGCTTTTGTTTTAGAGGCATGTGATTTGTTTTGATAAAATTTTCAATATGTTTTTTATAAAATGGTGTGTCCTCAAATAGCTCTTTTAGTTTTGTTGAGCCTTTAGATAAAAATAAAAGCCCTAACAGAATGAAAGGGGTTGTTGGAAGAATTGGCATAAATATTCCTATACTACCTATTAGTATGCATAGGACACCTAATATTGTTAAAATAATAGAGATTCTCCCTCGCCTCCTTAATTTAGATAAAACAAAGCCCCCACTCCGAAAGGTGTGGGGGTGTCGGCATTGATTTATC
>CAYJEV010000079.1:0-7766 GCA_964369265.1 uncultured Oscillospiraceae bacterium | reverse complement strand
ATCCTCCAAATAAAAAATAATAATTGTTTTGTTAAGATTAATTGTTACTCTTTGGAAAAATAATAGCATAAATTTATCATAAATGCAACAACTTAAAAAAGAAAAGAGCCTTTTTTTTTTTTTTTTTGTATAGTTTGACGAAAATGTGATGTAACGTAAATCTTGAACATGCCTAAAAATGACGATTTGGTGACAAAAAATGAACAAAACCACCCAGTGATAGGGTGGGTAATAGGGGAGGTAAGGAGCGTTTTTTGGTTATATTGCTATTTGAGGTTTTGAAAATCGGGCTTTTTTGCGAAATTTTTTAAAAAATATTTTGGGATTTTCGTGCGACGGTGCGTCGAGCGCCGCACCCTACCATTATAAGGCATCAATTTTTGGTGGGCTGTTTATGGTCATGTAAAACAAAAATGACAGAACAAAAAATTATGTCCTGTCATTTTTATATTATATTGAAATTTTCGCCAACAAGCTGGCAACATCAGTTTTTAAGCTTGGGTGAATTAAATATGGCTCTATTTCTGATAGTGGCTCTAGCACAAAGCTCCTTTTGTGCATTTCTGGGTGGGGGATTTTTAAGCTGTCTGTAAATATAATTTCCTCGCCAAAAGTTAGTATGTCAACATCTAAAACCCTCTCGCCCCATCTTCTCGTTTCGGTTCTTCCAGCGTTTAGTTCAGTGTCTTTGCAAAAAGCTAGAAGCTGTTTTGGGGTGTAGAGCGTTTTAATTTTTAATGCGCCATTTAAAAAGCTAGGCTGATCTAACACACCATAAGGCTCTGTTTCAATATACGAAGATGAGGAAATAAGCTGAATGTTATCGTCATTTTCAATTGCCGCAGCCACAAAATCAAGATTTTTGCGCTTATCGCCTAAGTTTGTTCCAATAGCCAGATAAGCAGTTGTCCATTTTCTAGTTATAGTTAATGTTACATCGCTGAATTCTGTTGGAATAGGCGCAGATGGCTTGTGTATAGTGAGTGTAATGCTTTCCATTAGTGGATATTTTAGCATTAGATGTTTTGCAAGGCTGTTAGCGAGCATTTCTAATAGCGAAAAGCGGTTTTTAGTGCAGAACTCGACAATATCAACCGAAACAGCACCATAGTTAACTGTGTTTTCTAGGTTATCGTCGCAAACGCTTGTGTCTATTGTGAACTCGCAATCGACAATAAAGTGTTGTCCGTTTCTCTGCTCTTCTTCAAAAACACCATGATAAGCAAAAAATTTTAAGCCATATACTTTAATTTTATCCATTTTGCACCTCTAATATAGCTTTAAGCATCTGTAAAGCCTGTCTATTTTCTTTTATGTCATGCACCCTAAAAAATGAAGCTCCATTCATCGCCCCATAAACAGTTGTTGCGATAGTTCCTTGAAGCCTGTCGCCATCAACAGTATCAGTTATCTTTCCAATAAAGCCTTTGCGAGATGTCCCCATTAACAAGGGATAGCCTAAACTAGCGAGCTTGTCTGTGTGTTTAACAGTTAAGAGGTTATAATCGAAGCTTTTTGCAAACCCAACCCCTCCATCAAGCATAATTCTATTTTTTTCAATTCCAGCCTTTTCTGCTATTTTTAAGCTTTCCTTTAAATCAGCGATTACATCGTCTATAAAGTTGCTATAATCTCTGTTATCTCTATTATGCATTATGCAGCAAGAGAGCTTGTGTTTAGCGATTAAGCTTGCCATATCTTCGCTGTATTTCAGCCCCCATATATCATTAACCATGTCTATATATGGGGCAGCCTCTTTTGCAACACTCGATTTATATGTATCTAAAGAAACGGGAATGTCAAATCTTTCTTTTATAGCGGAAAGAAAAGGTAATATTCGCCCTGTTTCCTCGCTGTCAGAGATTTTCGCTCTGCTAGGATGTGTCGACTCGCCGCCAACATCAATTATGTCAGCGCCCTCCTTAATCATCTCCTCAACTCTCAACAATGCCTTGTCTATCTCATTATATTTTCCGCCATCCGAAAAAGAATCAGGAGTTACATTCAAAATGCCCATTATATAATAGTTATTTGCAGTATCAAAATGTTTATTTGCAATTATCATATTGTTATACCCCTTGTTTTCTTGCCCTCATCCCAGTCGCAGCTTTCATTTGAAGGGCATATAAAGCAGTTTCGGCTTTTTTTATCGCAGCATCTAAGCAGTTCTCCAAGCTTATTAGTTTCTGCCGACATTTTGCTGTGTGTGCTTATCGCTAAGGATATTTCGTCAATTTCGCTTTCAGTAAAGCCAGCATCCTTTAATATTCCTTTGCAAAGCTCGCTACCATACAAAGCGTGCTTAACCTTTGTTTTATATTGATTTAGTCTGCCGATATCGTGGAGCAAGGCTGAAGCGTAAATAATCTCTTTATCAAATCCAAGCTTTTCTTCTAAGTTAACTAACATCATCATTCTAGCAACATTTAGCAGATGCTCCATATCGTGCTTGCAGTATATCCTGTTTTTTTCGGCGATAAACAGCTCTTTTATTATGCTAACATAAAGCCCATGCTTTAGTATTAAATCTATTCTCTTCATAACGGCTTCCTTACTTCATTAAGCTAATAGCCTCTTTTCTAAGCTCTCTATCTTCTTTAAACACTCCTGTTGTCGAAATAGTAAGAGTTTTAGTGCCAATCTTTTCTATTCCTCTCATAGAAATGCAGGTGTGTTCTGCTTCAATCATCACCATAACCCCTTTTGTATCAAGAGAAGACTGAATTGCGTTTGCTATTTGGTTAGTGAGCTGTTCTTGAATTTGAAGCCTTCTTGCAAAAACCTCAACAACTCTCGGAAGCTTGCTAAGCCCAACAACATGCTCATTTGGTATGTATGCGATATGCACCTTGCCGAAGAATGGAAGAAGATGATGTTCGCAGGTTGAGAAAAACTCAATGTCTTTCTGCACAACTATATCGGAATTTTCTGCCTTAAAAACAACCTTTAAATGCTGTTCTGCAGTTTCGTTCATTCCCCTTGTTATCTCGCTATACATCTTAGCAACTCTTCTCGGTGTGTCTAAAAGGCCTTCTCGCTCAGTATCTTCTCCTATTGCCTCTAGCAGCAACTTAACTGCTTTTTCTGCTTTTTTAATATTCATAGCATTCACCTTTCTGCAAACAAAAAACTCCTTATGGCGTTTGCCAATAAGGAGCATGAAGATAGAGCTATTTCCTTAATGGCAGCGGACGCAACTGATTATCGCAGAACTTTCGTTCTTTCGTCCAAAGGCGACATCCCATCCTTTAGCACTTTACGCATTCAGCTTACTCTGCATGTTTACTGTATTATTTTAACACATTAACTCGCATAATACAATAGCTAAGATATTTTTATAGGCTAAACGCAACTGCAACCCAGCCTTTTTGTTCTTTAATCTCAATCAGCTTAAATCCAAGCGATAAAATAGCATCAATAACATCATCTTTTCTTGTGTCAATAATTCCAGAAGCTATAAATATACCGTCCTCATTTAATAGAGCTGGAAGGCTGCTTGATAGCCTAATAATAACATCGGCAACGATATTAGCTGTTATAACATCGAACTTGCCAATTTCCCCCTCGACTAAATCGCTGCAAGAAAACTCTGCCTCAACGTTGTTTATCTCGGCATTCTCTTTTGCAACTCTAACAGCCACAGGATCAATATCAACACCAACAGTTCTGCCGCTTCCAAGCATTTTTCCAGCAATAGCTAGAATGCCGCTTCCTGTGCCAATGTCTAATAGGTTTTTGCCAGCTTTAAGGTGTTTTTCGAGAAGTAATAGGCAAAGCTGGGTTGTATCGTGTGTGCCAGTTCCAAAAGCCATGCCTGGGTCAAGTGTAATAACATGTTGGTTAGGGCTAGCTGTGTATTCTTCCCAGCTAGGGCAGATAGCAAGCTTTTCAGTCAAGCTAAAAGCATGATAATATTTTTTCCAGCCATTAGCCCAGTCCTCTTCCTTTATATCATCAACAAGGATTTCAGCCTTAACATTTTCTGATGTCAGCCTGTTGTTTATAAAGCTTAGGATTTCAGCAGGGCTTTCTTCCTTTGATAAGTAAAGATGTACTATTGCAATAGTTCTATCTTTTTTAAGCAATTCTTCATCAATTAAATCAATTCTTGCAATCTCTCTTGCGCCCTCTTCTAAGTCGCTATAATCCTCAACATATATCCCAGCACCAGCCACCATTGTCGCTATATCAGAAGCCTTTTGAAGATCTTCTATCCCAACAATTAGCTTAATATCCATCCATTCCATTTTGTTTCTCCTTAATTATATTTATATTTACATTATTTTTGAGCCCAGCCAGTCAATATTCTCGGCAAGGTCAGTTATTGCTTTTATGCCTTCTTTATCTTCTGCAAAGTCGCCTATAATTTTGGCATTTGAGATGGTCCAGTAACTGCTTCCTGGCACAACCATTTCGTTTATGCTAAAAAACATATGCATCTCTGCTAAAGTCATGCTTCCGCCGCCTCTGTTTGCAATTGCTATGCCAGCACCTATTTTGCGTTTTAGCCTTTTCTTGTTAGCTTCCGCAACAATTCCTCCCCTGTCCATTAGCGCCTTTATTTCAGGGGTTAAAGAGCCATAATAGCTTGGAGAGCCAAAAATAATAACATCAGCCTCTAGCATTTCGCCGATTAGGAAGTTCATATCATCGTTTATGACACATTTATTGTTTCTATATCTCTTACAAGCCATGCAAGCGCAACAACCTCTTAGAGGGACACCGCCAACTTGAAGTATTTTTGTTTCGTGTCCTTTTTCTTCTAGTTTATCGCATAATAATCTAAGCGCAGAAAATGTGTTGCCGTTTCCTCTTGGGCTTCCATTAAAACATCGTATTTTCATATTGTGTTTCCTTTATTTTATTTTTATTACGCAGCAATGGCAAGGCAGATTAAATGCAATGGGTAGAATGCATAAAACAGATATTTACCAAATACATTATTTCTCGAAATTCCACGCTCGCCATTATGAAGCTTTATCATAGCTATAGCAGGCAGTACACCTAAAAAGATATTGCTCGCTCCATATAAAGAAAGCGACCAAAAGCCAATGATTAAAGCTGGGTAATCAGCTAGGTATAGTAGCAGAACTAAAATAACTCCCATAAAGGCATAGTCTGTGTTTACAATGCCAGCAATAGTAGATACAGACACTAAAATAGCAAAGCTTAAAATGTGGTTTTCTTTATACTGTTCATAATATTTTATTCCAATAGCAGCCAAAAGAAATGTCCAGATTACATTCGCAGAATAGTTATTAACTAAATTTCCGCTCATAGCTAAGTCAAATGGAATTTCTGAAATTAAAGCGAAGGCAAATAGATTTATAATATATTTATCAATATTTCTTGTGTGCTTGCAGCCCTCAGCCACAAAAAAAGCCATAACTGGAAAGGTTATTCTGCCAATAATCCTCAGCAATATATATTCTGGGAGGAGAACAGCTCCTATATGGTCAATAAGCATTGCAAAAATTGCAACAAGCTTAATTATAAAAGCAGTCATTATCCTCTTTCTCGCTCTCTATAGTAGCTCAAAAGATTCTCAAGTACAGCTATCTGATTTTTTATGTTAGTACCTATGTCAGTATCAGAAACCTCAACCCTATTTGCTGTTGGTTGGAACATGCTAGAGGTTGAATGTATATCCAGATTTTCTTTAACAGATTTTGACACACTATCAAACGGCTCATGCGCCACTATTCTCATTCCCATGCTATTGTAAATTAGTGTGTATCCAGCAATGCCTGTTGTTGGCTGATATGCCTTGCAAAATCCGCCATCAATGACTAGTAATCTCCCGTTAGCCTTTGCAGGAGATTCTCCGTCTTTAAGCTTAACAGGCATATGGCCATTTATAATATGGGCGTTTTCGTTATTGATATTAAACTCTTTTAATATCATATCAACCATATTTTCGTCTTCAAGATAATGATAATAGGCATTTTTCTCTTCAGTATGGCTGGTTTTATCTGCGATTAAAGCCCTTTCAAAGCTAGTCATTCTTTCTTTTCCAAGCAAAGGAGAATGCTTTCCGCACCATAAGTAGTAAGCAAAGTCGACAGCGTTTTGTTTGTTAGGGGAGCTTTCAGGGAGGTAATAAGCCTTTCTCATCATTTCATCACAATAATCAAAAAGAGCCTTTCCGCCAAGCTTTTTGCCCTCAAAATTGAACTCAGTAAAGCTTCCGTCCTTGTTTAGAGGAACACAGCCATGAAACAATAGATTGCCATTATAAGCCAGATACAAGCTGCCTTTTTCATATAAAAACTCAATATGCTTTTTAAGGCTTGTGCTTCTTTTGAAAGATTTAGCGAGCTTGCAGATAATTTCCTCTTCTTCCTCTGATAGTTTTGAAGGGTTTTGAGGATCAATAGTTGGGAAATCTGTTTCTTTTAGCGGATAATTCTTTCCAGAAATGCTTACACAGCCTTTTTCAAAATCAATATTGTTTAGGATTAGCCTATCATCCATGTCGTATTCAGGGTGACGAGCTATGATCTGCTCTGAACACTTAAACTGAATAACTGCCATTGCTTTTCTAAGCTTTGAAACAACTGTTTTATCGGAAATTATAGTTTCTTGCATAACTTTTGGCATAAAAGCATCGGCGTTTTTATAAGTTTTTTCTGCAAAGCTTGTCGCAGCCCTTAGGCTAATACCATAGCCATTTTCGATAGTGTCGATATTGCCATATTGAAGGCATATATTCAGCACATTAGCAATGCAGGCATACGAGCCAGCAGCAGCCCCCATCCAAAGCACATCATGATTTCCCCACTGAATATCAACATTATGATGCTTGATGAGCCTTTCAAATATCTCCTCTGCTCCGTCTCCTCTATCATAAATATCACCTATAATATGAAGATGGTCAACAGCCAATCTTTTTATAACTTCTGAAATTGCTATTATAAATTTATCAGCATTACCAATATCAATAATATTGTCTATGATAGAAATATAATAGTCTTGTTTTTGGTGAATATCTTGGTTTGAATGAAGCAGCTCATCCATTATGTATGATATATCGCTAGGCATGGCTTTTCTAACCTTTGAGCGGGTATATTTTGAGGCAACATCTCTGCAAAGCATTAGCAGTTTGTTCATTGTCACACTATACCAGCTTGGTGTTAGTGGATGGCAGTCTTTTAACTGCAATAACTTTTGTTCAGGATAATAAATTAAGCTTGCAAACTGAGCCCTTTCCTCTTCTGTGTAACCATCAGAGAAAAGCCTGTCTATCTTGTCTTTTATAACTCCAGAACAGTTATTCATAATATGATTGAACGCCTCGTATTCACCATGCAAGTCGCTCATAAAATGTTCTGTGCCTTTTGGCAGTTTTAGTATCGCTTTTAGGTTTATTATTTCTGTTGTGACAGCAGCTATACTAGGAAACTGCTTTACTAATATTGAATGATACTGCTCAAGCGAAGCTTGACCCACTCCTTCTATCATACATAATCTCCTCCTTTAGTTTTTTAGTGCTATTACATTTATTAAAATATCAACTCTGTTCACAATGACAATTATAATCTAAGTGTATATTAGTTTTGCTTTATGATATTTTGCCCGATGTTGTAGTAGTCGATTCCTACATCGACCCTAACGCAAAACATCAAATGACATTGCAAATTGTAGCGGCGACTATTAGTCGCCATTAGTCATTAGCCAATCATATGGTTTTGTTGCCATCAAGGCTCCGCTTCGCTTACTTGATGGGTGTTTTTTAATCTCGTTATTCTTTTAGTTCAAGCATAAAG
>CAYJEV010000078.1:0-7890 GCA_964369265.1 uncultured Oscillospiraceae bacterium | reverse complement strand
AGCATCAAAGGGCTGCCCCTTTGGCGCTCATCGCAATGAGCGAAACACTTAAAAAGCTAAATAGCTTTCACATAAAAACAAAACAGACAGAAAAACCATCTGATTTTAGCCAGTAAAAATTTTTCAAATTAGTAATTTGTTAGCATTTTGCACAAGTTTAATTTATTACACACTCCATAAAACATGCATCGTTAACAAAAAAACGCTAATATCCATCTATTTAGTGCATTGATTTTTCGGTATAGTTTTGATAAAATTAAATTAAAATAATATATTATGAGGTGGTCAAAATGAAAAGCAAACTAGAAAGATTAACAATTGCTAAAGCTATGCTATCAACTTTAATAGCTTATTTGATAATTTGGCCTCTATATTATATAGAGATGCTGATGTATAGCAGAGGAGTTGAGTTCCCATTCTTGCTTGAAGCCTTTTTCACTAGATGGATACTTGCTATAATATTTGCATTTATAATGCGAAAAAAATACAATGTAGTTTTTGAAGATAACAAGACTTTTTTAATTATGCTTTCAGCAACATTTTTTGTTTTGATTTTCTATTTTAATGGAATGGCTGGCGATTTTTTCAGTGACATTTATGATTTCACTAACTATGAAAAAGTTATAAATAATGTACCATACGAAGATTTCATGCTTTCAGATACATTATTCGATTCTCTTCTTAATCGTCAACTAATACCTTTCGCCTTATTCTCTTCACTAATTGTTAGCTTCAAAACTAAAAAAAGCCTAAAACAGGCTCATGCATAGTAACGCAAAAACATCGCCCTCTTTAAATAGAAAGGCGATGTTTTTATATTTTGTTTATTTTGGCTGTTTCAGATTGTGTCGGTCAGCCTACTTCATTTTTAATGCTTCGTGAGCCTTTTTAAGCTCTGCTGGAATGTCGAACTTTTGAGGACAGGCTTTGCTGCACTTTCCGCAAGAAATACATTTATCAACGCCCTTGCCAGCTGTGAATGCCATTGCATTGTATAGCCACTTTTGGCCAGGATCTTTCGCAAAGTCATTCCATAGCTTAAACACAAGAGGGATATCAACATTCATCGGACATGGCATGCAATACTCACAAGCTGTGCAATCAATATTTACAAGCTTGTTCCACTCCTCACGAGCCTTGTCATAAAGCTTCTCATCTTCTTCTGTTAAAATACCAGGCTTTGCATTTTCAAAAATTCTTAAATTATCCTCAAGCTGTTCAATAGTTGAAACACCACTAAGAATAATAGTAACCTCTGGTTGGTTATAAAGCCACATTAAGCTCTTTTCAGCATCGGACTTATCCTTGTTCCAATCGCCAAATGCTGCCTTAACTGTTTCAGGAACATTGTTAGCAAGCATTCCGCCATGTAAAGACTCCATTGAAACAACAGGAAGACCCTTTGCACTAGCATATTTTAGCCCCTTAATACCAGCTTGATTGAACTTATCATAATAGTTATATTGAATCATCGCTAAGTCCCAATCAAAATAATCAATTACATGCTCAAAATGATCATAGCTCTCATGCATGGAAACTGCAATATAGCTAATCTTTCCCTCTTCTTTTAGCTTTTTCATAAAGTCAAGGGCATCGTATTTTAAAACTTGGTTCCAGTTGCTTTGATATAAGTTATGTAAGAAATAAACATCAATATGATCAACTTGCAATCTCTCAAGCTCTTCTTCATACAGTTTTTGAAGATCCTCTTTGCTCTTTAAAAGCATAACAGGAAGCTTAGTCGCTAATGTTACTTTCTCACGATAACCATCTTTTAGAGCCTTACCAACAACTACTTCACTTCCAGGATATACATAAGCTGTGTCAATATAATTAACACCACTATCAATCGCTTGTCTAATAAGCTTTATTGCTTCTGGCTCGTCAATTATGCTGTTTCCCTCTGCGTCAGTCGTTTTTGGCAAACGCATACACCCTAAACCAAATCTTGACACCATCTTGCCATCATGCTTAAAATCTACATATTGCATTCTTCATACCTCCAATTTTTATTATCGCTACAATATAGCACTACTTTAATATACCATATTTTGCTATGATTTGCAAGGAAATTTATATACCATCGCAACAAAAAATATATTTACGGTTTTATGCACAATAACTATCCACTCAAGATTACTACTAAACAAATAAGGCGAGCAGATTAACTGCTCACCTAAATCACCATATTATTATTTTTTAGGTTTCATAACAATTTCCTCTATTTGAGTGCCATCATTATGATATTCAAATTCATGAACAGTTGTATCATACACTTCGCCTGTTGTTACATTTGTTTGAAATGTTGTTACAGATAATGAATAACTGCCAGCTTCTATCCCCACAATTGTCACTTCACCCTTAGAGTTTGAAGCGACAGTTGCTTGATATTCAGCGATTATTGAAGGTTGTGCTATATAAGCCTGCTTTTCGCCATCACTTTCAATGCCATTTTTTGCAGATAGATAACCCCATATTTCTTCAAGCGGCTTTCCATTCTCGTCAACATACCTTAAAATTAGCTTGTTTTCATGATTTGCAATGCTCTCTTCAGGCTTTTCGCTTGACCATACTAAGCTAACTGATTCTACATCATCGCTTGGAACAACTATATCAAAGCTTTCTGAAAGATAATCATAGTGTTGAAGATCCTCATCTTCAACAATTTCTTCGCTATAGATATACCTATTTTTTACAACTACATTGACCTCAACCCCAACAAAAAATCTCCCTACATAGTTGGAAATATCATGCATAGTAGCATTACCAAACTTATCTGTTATACCTTCTGCATATTCTGTGTATTGTGGTTCTACTGAAATTGGATACCTAGTTTCTACAATTAAGTCTTCAATAGCATTTCCATTTGTATCGACTATATTTATGATAAGCGGAACTTCTCTAAGCAGATAATCACTGTTTTTTTCTATTTTAATATCTTCATCTTCAGGTAGTCCTGGTTCTTCTTTATAAATGCTTTCACTATCTTTTTCTGCATCGCTCTCTTCAATATTTTCTATAACCTTAGAAGAGGTTTCTTCTGATGATGAAGGCGACAATTGCTCCTCGCTGCTTGCAGCTTCTAAAGAAGCGTCTTGCTCGGCTATTGTACTGCTCGACAAAGACTGCTCTTCGCTCTCGGCAACGCTAGGCATAGAAGAAGCCAATACAGAGGGAGATGAAACACTCTCCCCCTCTATATTGCAAGCTGTCATAAAAATGCAAACTAATGATATAATTAGCAATAAAAATCTGTTTTTCATAATCTCTTTTCCTCTCAACTAACTATTCTACTAGTAAAATGAACGAAGATAATTAAGTAATGTCATATCCATTTTTGCTGCTGTATTGTTACCAATATATGATTCATCAACCCAATCATCATCAGCAGCACCAACACCATAGTTATTTATTCCTACTACATATCCATCGGCATCATAAACAGGACCTCCGCTTTGTCCATCAACAGTATCCATTCTATAGTGTAAATCATATGTGCCCACTTTTTCAATAGGACCTCTGGCTGTGCTTATTTTGCCAGATCCTGCAGGATAGCCCCCTACATAGTATATATCGCCTACTTTTGCATGGTTAGCCCAAAGTCCAAAGTGTGGTAAATCATTAAAAATGTTTGATGATACTTCAATTACACCATAGTCATATCTCCAGTCACCAACTCTCGTTGTGCTCGAACCTGAAATAAACTGACTAGGAACATTTAAATCAGAAGTATAAACAGTTTTTATAGGTTTATTTGGAAAAATTATCTCTACCTTATATGCCCAGCCACCATATCTACCATCATATAAACAATGTGCCGCCGTTGCTAATAGATTAGGTTGATATAAAAA
Source organism: uncultured Oscillospiraceae bacterium (assembly GCA_964369265.1). GTDB lineage: Bacteria > Bacillota > Clostridia > Oscillospirales > Ruminococcaceae > DAMCAP01. The sequence continues at coordinate 4,039 of CAYJEV010000078.1, read as the reverse complement.
TGCTGTGCCTTCTTTTGGTTTTCGTGGATCAACATTTGGAAAATAAATTTTAAGTTTAGCGATAGACTTCTGACCCCAAATGGGAAGAGAATTAAAATCCTCATACTGTTCATCACCAAAAATTGTCCTTGTTATTGTACTTTGTCTAGGGCTTGGTTCAACCTTATCACTATTAGCTAAAGCAGACATTTGCAGTGATAAAACCAAAGTTAAACATAATAAAACTATACTTATTTTTTTCATAAGTTTTCCCCCTCATAATGATTTTTATTGCCAATGTAAATATAACATATAATACCATATCTGTCAATATGTTATGTTGCATTTGTGTTGTATTTCTTTTTATGCAATCTTTCTAATTCGAGCCAGAAGAGCTAACTAAAATTCTGCGCACAAAAATAGCGATATGAAAAAATCACATCGCTATCATTCATTTAAAAATCGTTACATATAAAACACTGCCCAATTAAACAAGCATATTAATATATGTCCCTGCCTCAGCTGAAACAGGCGGAGTTGATGGCATCATTTGGCTAATTAAGTTAAGTGCATTAGCCTCAGCAGAATCCATAGTCTTTTTCATTAAAGATGTGCTAACCTCTTGCTGAACCTTAGCTGTTGACATGCTTATGCTCATAGCTGCTATATCCATTTTTGTTACCTCCTATTTTTCTATCTTTGTATTTCTTATTGTACCACATAAAATCACACTTTGCAATAGTTTATTAACAATTAAAGGTTGTATTTATAAATTAAACTCTATTACTTCTTTACAAACTCAAGGGTAATAGTCTTAGTGTCCTCATATCGTATAGAAACATTAAGCACACCATTCTCAGGCATGATACTAATTTGTCCGCCCTCAAACTCTCCCATAAACACATAATCGCCTGTTAGAGTTGCTGTTAGATTTTCAAGCATTGGAATGCCAGTACCAGTTATTGTTGCGTTTAGCTCGCCGTTGTTATATGTTGTTGTCATTGTCGGATTTACAGCTGAAATGTCAACATCACTAACATCACTAGTCACTTTTCTAGAGCTCCACTCTTGCGCCTTGCCAGATGTATTAAGAGTATATTCTATCATAGCTTTTTCAATCTCAGAGTCCCTAACATATAAAACGCCATTTTGTTGGTTGTTGAAGTTGCTAGTTACAAGCACTCCATCTTCCTGCCAAATGAAGAAAATTGCTAGCTCTTCTATGCTCCCCTTTGTGTCAACTAATAAATCGCCTTCGCCCATTAGTAAGTCGCTATTTTTTATAATTCCATTCCAGTTCCAAAACTCATTGTCGCCAACGAACTTTACATTAACGCCATCATCTTTATATTCAACTTCCATGTAGTTGCTGCTATCTTTTTGATAATATCTATATTCCTCTTGTACAGGCTCTAACTCTTCCACAACTGGCATGCTAGAAACAGCCTCAGAGGCTTCTGGAACAGAGCTTGAATCAACAACACCCTCATCATCTCTATTACAAGCCGCAAAAGAGAATGCAAGCATAGCAATCACTAAAACACTAACTAATCTTTTCATATAAAATTCCCCCTTAATATTATTTAAATACCTATTCTCATACTTATATTTCCATTATAACTCTTTATTGATTAAAATGCAACAAAATAAAACAACGAAACACCAAAATTATGGCATTTCGTTATTCTACTTATTATTTATTTGAGGTTAGTGGATTACTTTGTACAAAAAACATTTGGAAACCAACCTGCACTATTAAACAGGCAGCAAATACTAAGCTGTAGATACTAAATACTGTCGCAGAGCCTCTAAAGTCTTGTGTTGCAATTAGCAATAGTAAGTTTAATAAAGACAAAACTGTCGTGCTAATATTCGCAACCTTTCTCTTTGATTCCTCAACAGACATTGGGGCATTATCTTTTAATAGCTTCTCCAAAGGAGAAACATAATCATTTTGCTTTACATTATCTTTTTTAAGCTTATCTTGCCTAGTGTAGCATATTATTGATATTGTAACAGAGGCAATTGTCGTCACTATATCAAACACACTCCAAGACATTATTGAAAGCGCCGAAACTGTTGGCACTTCTTGTTCAGCTATCGAAGCAATATTATATCTTGCCTCTGGAACAACAATTTCACCAATTACTTTGTCATCATTATGAGCTTCTGAACTAATAACTGGCGGAGAGGAGGATACTTTTGAATGAGTTAACTCTTCAATAACCTCGCTGCTAGGTGTGGTTGCCATCGAAACTATCATTGATGATGGTGTTGCTAATTGGAACACAAAGAAAAATAAAATTATCATCGACAACACCTTAAATCTTGAAATCGGCATTACCAACACTCCTTTCTTAGAAATTTTACTAGCTAAATCAGCATGTAATTTTTGAAAAATTGTTACAAACTTTCCTTTTGTGTATTTATTATAACACATTATTAACAAAAATGTAATATTTAATTGATTGGCGTTTTAAATGAATTTTTAGTTAATTTTTATATTAAATTTATGCACATGGCATAATCGCACCCATTTTTTGTATTTTTTAGCATAAATAAACATGATTTTAAGCTTGAAATTAGTCGTATATGAATTAAAAACTTAAATTTCAAAAAGCATTAGTATTAAATATCCTTTACAAGATCCGTTTGTATACATACTTTATACATATTTAACGTTATATATGTCAACAAAATTGCGTAATATTCTTCATATTACGCAATTCACTAAAAGTTATATTCTATTTTGCAATAAAGCCAATTTTTTTATACACCTTATTAAGTGTCTTTCTAGCCCTATAATCGGCAGCTTGAGCTCCTTTTTTGTAACACTCCTCAAGATACGCCTTATCAGCCATCAGCCTATCAAACTCCTCCTTAATTGGAGCGAAATTATCTGCGATAGTTTCGCCAACAGCAAGCTTGAAGTCGCCATAGCCTTTCCCAGCAAACTCTGCAACTATTTCTTCGTCTGTCTTTCCAGTAAAAGCAGAATAGATAGTCATAAGATTGTTAACTCCAGCCTTATGATCCGCTCTATAAACTCCGCCTTCGCTATCAGTAACAGCAGACTTAACCTTCTTAATTATAGTATCCTTGCTATCGAGCACAGCTATATAGCCTTTTGGGTTTTCATCTGATTTAGACATCTTCTTAGTTGGGTCTTGGAGGCTCATAACTCTAGCTCCCAGCTTTGGAGTATAGCATTCTGGTATTTTAAATGTTTCAGAATATGCCCCATTAAATCTATTAGCTATATCTCTTGCAAGCTCAACATGTTGCTTTTGGTCAGCTCCAACAGGCACAAACTCCGTTTGATATAGTAATATATCAGCAGCCATCAGAGTTGGGTAAGTGAATAAGCCAGCATTTATGTTGTCAGTGTATTTTTGTGATTTGTCTTTAAACTGTGTCATACGAGAAAGCTCTCCAAACTGAGTATAGCAGTTTAAAAGCCACGCAAGCTCTGCATGGGCTGTCGAATGGCTTTGAATAAAAGGGATTGATTTATTAGGATCAATTCCAGTAGCCAAAAGCAGCGCATAGGCTTCTAGTGTATTTTTTCTGAACTCTGCTGGGTTTTGCCTAACAGTTATTGCGTGCAAGTCCACTATACAATAAATACAGTCAAACTCATCTTGCATTTCTTTCCAGTTCTTAACAGCCCCTAAATAATTCCCTAAAGTTATTAGACCTGAGGGTTGTATGCCAGAAAACACAACCTTTTTCTTCTCTGTTACTTGCTCCATTTTTTCATCATTCCTTTTATAATAGTATAGTTAATTTATTTTTTGCTCATAAAGCAAAAGCTAATGTATCACATGGCGATAGGATAAATCTCACCGTCAATATTTGCTTTTATCACTTCGCTTAAATAAATGCGTGACATATCGCTCTATTATAACACAGTTCAATATAATTTAAAAGGGGTTTGATTTAAATAATTAAATCCACTTTGATATTCCCATTATTTATTGCTAGTTTTTATATGCTAAAATTTAGTCGGCTAAATTGTTATTTATGTAACAAAAAATATACTTTCAATTAGCTAATGTAA
>CAYJEV010000077.1:0-7918 GCA_964369265.1 uncultured Oscillospiraceae bacterium | reverse complement strand
CTATATTTTACTTCCGTAACGATTATATCACATTTGTCGAATTTTGTCGAATTTTGTTGGTTTAATAATTTGTTAACTTTTTGTTAAAATCATAAAATGAAATGTTATAACTTAGTCTATATTTAAAGGGTTAAAGTAATAAGCAAAGAGTTATTCTATTCACAAATTTAATTACATGACAAAAAAGCCCTGACTAAAACTAGCCAGAGCTTTTGGGTTTATAAAGTATGTATTATAATTGATTGGGTAACATTAGTGCAACAGCATTTATTTCATGCTAGTTATCTTGCTTTATTGCAGAAAGGGCAGATATTTTAACTGCACGATTAGCTGGGTAGTAACCAGATATTAAGCCGATTAAAGTCGAGAATACCAGCGCCATACCAACAAGCCATAGAGGAATGATTGATACATCTGTTCCAGGCATTGAGCTTGAACCAAACATATCCCCTCCTAAATTAAGGTTAAAGCCAAAGTAATTCATTAAAAAGGATATCAAATATGAGATGGCTATTCCTATAACCCCTCCGCAAAAGCCAATTGTTCCAGCCTCCATCAAAAATATAGTTCTAATGTCATTAACATAGCAGCCAACAACCTTCATAATGCCTATCTCTCTTGTTCTTTCATAAATAGACATTATCATTGTATTAGTAATACCAATAGCTGCAACAAATAATGATATCGCACCAAGCGAGCCTAGTATCATTTGTTGTTGCTGGGCTTGCTCCTCCATTGGCTTTCTTATGCTCTCAAGAGAATAAGTTTCAAAGCCAAAATCTTGTATATACTCCTCAACAGCTTCCACTTGATCTATGCTTGTGACTTTAACTTTAGCATTTTCGTAGCCTTGTTCATCTTCATCATCACTTTTTATGTTATTCTCTTTATTATAAGCTTCTTCAAGCTTATGAATATCGTAAATGTTCATGAAAACACCACGAGAAGTTTCATATCCTTTTCCCCAGTCCTCCACCAAACGTGCAGTTACATTTGTTTCAAAGTATAACTTCTCTGCATTTTCATCTTGAGGATTCATAAGTATGCTCAGGTCCTCTGTGTATATATCAAGCACAGGAGGCTCTATATCACCATACTCGTCAGGATAAGGACTTGCCCTATTATAGCCTGGCCTTTTTGAGTTATCCCTAAAATTGTAATCGGCATACTGCCCCATTACTATAGAAAAAGGCTCTGCAAAAGCATTGGCTAAATCTCCCTCTAAGCCTTCATATCCTAAGTTTGCTAGGGCATCTGGATAAATACCAACCACATCAAGATAGCTTGTGTATCTATCTTCCCTGCCAGCTACAAGCTCCATATTCAAATGATAAGGATAGTAAAAAGGGGTTGCTACAACAACAGGGGATAGTGTGTTTAAATGCTCTAAAAACTCATCGTCCATAACTAATGGATCGCCATTTTCGTCAATACCACCATATGAAAAGACTTCAATTATTGTTAAGTCGCCAAGCTCAGCCAAAAGAGCTTCTTGGCTCTCTTTCATCCCTATACCTATAGAAATCATGACAACTATTGAGCAAGTTCCCACAACAACTCCAACAACAGTCAGAAGAGTTCTAACCTTTCTTCTTAGGAGATTTTGCAGGCACATGTGAATCATATCATATAGTTTCATCCTCGAACTCACTCCTCTTATGCTTAATCTTGTTAACTGTGATATAAGCACTTGTTGCAGCCACTATAACAAAGCTTATGCCAAATAGTAATGTCTTTTTGTCAACACCAGTTTCTTCGGCTTCTGGATCTGGCATATCAATTGGTGGCATATATGGCTCGTCTACTTCTGGGTAGTAAGGTTCTATTACGTTAGTGTCAAAGTTTATAACTCTCTCAATTGGCTGCATATTAGCATCCTCATAGCTTAAAAGCACATAGCCTTCTAGCTCTCCACCAATGTCAGGAGCTATGTAGAAATCAATATATTCTTCTCTTCCCTCTTCAAGGTTGCCTAAATATATTCTTTGATCTCCTGAAGCATCAGCGCCAACTAGCTCGGCTGTTAAGTTATAAACTGTACTTCTTCCTTTATTGACAACAGGTATGCTTAAATTAAACTCTTCGCCTACATATACTTCTTGCGGATAAGTTGGCTCTGTGTATTCAAATCTATCTGGATAGAATACAGGTATTGTTATTTTTTCGCTTGAAGTGCCATCTTTTCTAACATCATTTGAAACATATTGGAAAGAAAAGTCCATTCCAACAGCATTTGCATCCATATCATCAGTTACACTGCTCAGCCCTGCAAATAGCGTCATATCTTTTTGAATAGAGCTTCCCGCTTGTAGCTCATCTATATAAAATGTGTTTGAAGAGCTAGTCATTGAAAAAACGCCAGTTGGGCTCATGCTCATTTTAATGTTTTCTAATGTATGCGTTGTGCTTGTGTTTCTTAACACAACTCTTAGGTTAAACTCTGTGCCGGCAGAAACATTTGTTCCGCCATAAGTATAATTCTCAACAATTATGTATGGAGTTAGAGGGTCAATCTCAATATCTTCGTCCTCATCGTCGTCATCGTCATCGTTACTGCTGTTTGGAATATATTCAGTTACACCAGGAACTGTGTATGTAATGCTAGAGCTATATTCTGTACCATTTGCCTCATAATATAAGGTTAGGCTTAAGTCCTTTCCTGTTCCATTATATCTAAGTTCATCTAAATGAATATCAAATGTTGCATATCCTGTACCTCTTGTGTTTACAGTAATTGAATCACCCTCTCTAAGGAAAGAGGATGAACTATAAGTAACTGTTATAGAATTTGGATCAAGCTCTGCTGCAACTATTGAATTATCTTCAATAGTTAAGGTTAGGTTAAATAAAGAGCCTTTTTTAATTGAGGTAACTATTGTGTCTGAATCGTACTTAGTCATTTCAGCGTCTACAACCTTAACTGAACCACTTGAAGCCCCTGAAACTATTGAAATTTTAAACTCTTTTCCAAATACCCAAGCCTCACCAGTTAATGGCGATAATGTAAGTCCCCAAACTGAAATTCTGCCATTAGCATCTATAGTTGATGTCACAACCTCACTACTACCATCAGGCTTTTTAATTCTAAAGCCTACGTCACTACCATCTAATTTTTCAATAGAAAAGTCATAATATCCTGTTTCCTTAAAATCACTACTTGGCGTGCCTGAAACTTTAACACCACTAGTGCGGCTACCAATTTGATAGCTATTAGCTGTTACATCGCCTGTTGCAAAGGCTGGCGCTATCATTGAAATAATTAAAAATAATGCAATAACTGCGCCTAAAATTCTAACAAAGGTTTTATTCTTTCTCATTTGTATCTCCTTCAAGCTCTTTATTTTCATTAGTATTTGCTTTTTCGCTAGTTTTATTTGCTTCCTCTTCAACTGAATTAGAGGAAGCTAGTTGCTGGTTGCTTTCCTTCTCCTCCACATCTTCTGAGGCTGAAATTATACCAGCACGCTTTTCAGTTGGATCATTCTTAACATCGCTCACAATTACACCATCTCTAATTGTTATGATTCTATCAGCATAATGGGCAAGATCGTTGTCATGCGTTACCAATATAAAGGTTATATTATAAGTCGCTGCCATATCAAGAAGCATTCCCATAACTTCTTTTGTGGTTCTTGTATCGAGGTTTCCTGTTGGCTCATCGGCAAAAACTATCTTAGGCTTTGCAACAAAGGCTCTTGCTATACCAACACGCTGCTGCTGTCCTCCAGACATTTCTGTTGGCTTATGGTTTTCTCTAGAAGCAAGCCCTACCTTTTTGAGCATTTCTTTTGCTTCTTTATCTCGTCTAGCTTTGTCAACTCCCCTAAAGAGCAAAGGCATTGCGACATTCTCGGCAGCTGTCATAGAGCCTAATAAGTTATAGGACTGAAATATAAAGCCTACATTCTTTTGGCGAAAGTTAGCGAGCCTATCCTCGCCCATTTTTGTTATGTTCTTGTTGTCGATTAAAACTGTTCCTGTGGTTGGTTTTTCAAGACCAGCGAGCTGATTAAGCAGAGTTGATTTTCCAGAACCTGATGTTCCAAGAATACAACAAACCTCTCCTTGGTTAATCTCAAGGCTAACACTATCAAGCGCAACCACCTTCTCTCGACCAACTCTATAAACTTTTTTTAAATCTTTTACTGTTATTAAGGCTGGCAATTTATCCCTCCTAATTATATATCTCTTAATTAAGTGCTATTTTTTAGCTTTTTTACTTCAAAATTACATATTATTTTTCGCTTCTAATCATTATACAATATTTGTTATAAAGTTTAAAGAGGTTATTGATAAAAAATTTAGATTTATTCTATTTTTATTATTATTGACTTGTTGGCAAAATAAAACTATAATTGATTTAAAGCATATTAGGAGGTAGAATATGGATTGGCAAGAAATTCTTTGGAATAATTTTTTAGGCGAACTAATTGCTCTACTAAAACATCTCCCTCAAAACTATCAACATAATGTATCTGCTTATTTCACAATAAAAGCAAAAGAACGAATAGATAATGATGAAAGCATCTATGATATAATCGCAAGCTTCGGCTCTCCTTCCTGGAATGCTCAAGAAATCCTCAATGACTATAACAGCTCTATTGACGAAGAAGTTATTGCTCCAGTTTCATTTTATATCAAAATGCTATTGTATTACATAACTTTTCTATTTGGATTTTCAGTATTATTAGTTAATGCTGTTAGCATTGTTATCGCACCAATAATTAGACTGTTTTATGCTGTTGAAACAACTATTTCTATGGGGCTTGGAGGGAATTTATTAAAAATGCAGCTTGGAGGGCTATTATTCTTCATTGGCTGCTTAATACCGACAATTGCTTTTCTGTTTTCAATGCTCCTGCTTTTTTCAAAATATATGTCTAACAAGTGGAACATTGAGCATTCCACTACTAAGACAAAACTAACTATTCAAAACAAAATTAAGCTAAGTGTTAGCTTTAAATTTATATTTCTCATTTTAATAGGGCTAACGCTGATGTCTATCGGAGGATATTTTATGCTGAGTGCAGGCGAAGTTGGCGGTTATTACTCACCTTTCATGCCTGTTCCAAATATTTTATAATTAAAGAGAGGATGTTCATTATGGCAATGGTTACTTTAGGAAAAACTGGAATTACAGTGGAGAAAAATGCTTTTGGCGCTTTACCAATTCAAAGAATTTCAACTGAGGAGGCTGTACATCTTTTAAGAAAAGCCTATAAAAATGGTATGAGATTTTTTGATACAGCTAGAATGTACACAGATAGCGAAGAAAAAGTTGGCATCGCTTTAGAAGATGTTAGAAGCGAAGTTGTTATTGCAACTAAAACAACTGCAACCACAGTCGAAGGCTTTAAAAAAGATCTTGAAGAATCTCTTAAAAAGCTTAGAACAAGCTATATTGATATCTATCAGTTTCATAATCCATCTTTCTGCCCTAAACCAAACGATGGCACTGGTCTATACGAGGAAATGCTAAAAGCTCAAGAAGAGGGAAAAATAAAGTTTATTGGTATAAGCAACCATAGAATTAAAGTTGCGCAAGAAGCTATTGATAGCGGCTTATACGATACTCTTCAATATCCATTCAGCTATTTAACAGGAGAACAAGAGCTATCTTTTGTACAGCAATGCAAGGAAAAGGATATTGGGTTTATATGCATGAAGGCAATGTCTGGCGGGCTTATTCAAAATGGTAAAGCTGCGGCAGCTTTTATGAATGAGCACGAAAATGTTCTTCCTATCTGGGGAGTTCAAAAAGAGCATGAGCTTGACGAGTTCCTTTCTTATATCAACAACCCTCCTTCCCTTGACGATAGCCTTAATGCTATAATTGCAAAGGATAGAGAAGAGCTTGTTGGTGGATTTTGCAGAGGTTGCGGATATTGTATGCCGTGTCCTGTAAATATTAACATCTCATTAGCAGCTAGAATGTCACTAATGCTAAGAAGAGCGCCTGTTGGAGAGTATACGACACCAAGCATAATCGAAAATATGCACCAAATACCAAAGTGTATTCAGTGCAATAGTTGCAAAAAGAAATGTCCTTATGGGCTTGACATCCCAAACCTACTAAAAGAAAACTATGAGGATTTCTTAACATTTATCTAAAATAATCAGAATGGAGCATTTTATATGGAATTATCCAATTTAAGAAAACAAATAAACGAAATTGATGATGAACTAATTAAGCTAATTGAACAGCGTATGGAGATTGTTAGTAAAGTTGCTGAGTATAAAAAAGAGAATAACCTTCCTGTATATTCAGCAGAAAGAGAACAAGCTATTATTGCAAATCTTGCAAGCAAGGTAAACAACCCTACATATCGCAGAGGCTTCCATTTGCTTCATGGCATTATAATGGATTTAAGCAAACTAAATCAGTATAATATCTTGCCAAAAGACTTCAAAGTGCCAACAAATTTAGGTGGAGCATCAGTTAGGGCAATTCTCCCATACACACCTGGTTCGCTTTGCAGATTTATTGCAACTCTTGCTTCTGCTAACATTAGTATTATCAAAATTTCATCCTCTAGCCTTCCTGGTGGAAGTATAGTTGTTGATATTGAGCTTGAAGGTGATATCGCTTCCGATAACTTCAAAGCTGCTTTAGCTGTTTTAGAGGATAATTCAGAAGCGTTTACAATACTATAATATGAAATAAAAAAACCGACATATCGCTAACTAAAGCTGATATGTCGGTTGTTTTATTGATATAAATTTACTTAATTATTTCGCCGTATACTTCGCCTGCACATGCTGCTGCATTTGACTCATCTGTGTCTATATGCATAGAAGTAGCATAGCTTGCGCTTACTCTTAGAACAACATCATCAAATACTAACGCACGACCATTACAATCAAGCTTAACTTTAACGATGTCTTTATCCTTACCGCCTAGCTTCTCTGCATCTTCTGGCGTCATATGTATATGTCTTTTTGCAGCGATAACGCCCTCTGTTAGTTCAACCTCTCCGCAAGGCCCAACTAGCTTACATGCACCAGAGCCAGCAATAACGCCAGACTCTCTAATTGGAGCTACAATTCCTAAAGAACGTGCATCAGTTAATGAAATTTCAACTTGAGTTGCTGGGCGAGTTGGTCCAAGAATAGATACACCCTTCATTGTTGACTTTGGCCCTACAATATCAACTCTCTCTGCACATGCGTATTGACCTGGTTGGGAAAGATCTTTCTTATTTGTTAGTGTTGCACCCTTACCAAAAAGAATTTCTAAATGCTCATCTGACACATGCAGATGTCTTGCACTTGTTTCTACTAATACTTTAAATGACATAATTTTCATTCCTCCACTTTAATATTTAATAGTTTGTTACGACTTCTTATATTATAATCTCTGCCACAATATATGTCAATAATATTCAGAATAAAATATCTATCACAGCTATTATTTATATTTTGCACAATCGGTAATTAGGTGAACAAGCAACCACAAGGAATTATTTCTACCCTTGCAAAAAACATTAAATGACATTAAACTATGTATTCTCACAAACTAGCGACCACCAAAAGCTGACTTACGCTCTTTCGGTTTTCACCAAAGTAAATTCATTTTGTCTGTATTTTTCGTGAAGATAGTTGGGCGGCTAACCAAAGTATTATCGAAAAATACCAAAATGCACCAAACTCTATGACCCTACCCTCTCGTTGATTTTTGGTACTTTTGTTCAATGACAAAAGTACGAATGTAACAAACTTGATGATAAATACGTTGTGGAAATGACAAAATCAATCCATATGCCCCACTTCACTATTACCTATTCACTTAAATAAACGCAACACAGTGAAGATTATCTATATTTCACATTTAGTGTGAAATAGTGAAAAACGAAGAATAAAAAGTGAAAAGTTAATGTATCACTTTGTGATGGATTGAAAATTGTATGCTATATCAAAG
>CAYJEV010000076.1:0-8115 GCA_964369265.1 uncultured Oscillospiraceae bacterium | reverse complement strand
AAATTTAGCAAAACTTTTACTCTACCTGACGGAACACTGCAAGTTTATTGCGAAATCCATTAGTCAACAAAGCTTTTCCACTGCTCCCTCCCCACTATATTAAAACCACATTCCTATACACACCCCAAATTAACAAAAAAACTATAATAAAAATTATATACACATTCTCCGCTTTTGAGGGCATTAAACTGCCGTTTTTTATGTATCGCAAAGCCATAATTAACGCTTCAATTGCAAGAAAGGGCGAGGCTATTAACAGCCCAGCATTATAGTGAAAGGCTGCCTTAAAATCGAGTGTCAACAAGGATACAGACATCCTTGTAACACCGCAAGCAGGACAGTCAAGCCCTGTCACCGAATGGAACATACAAGGAATGCCAAAGCCAAAAATCTTAAAAAAACTCGCATAAGCAAGCCCGCAAACTAATAGCAAAACTATCAGCCTTAAAAGCCTACCTATGCGATACTTTTTATTACATTGCTCCATTGCCAACAGTTTGGTTAATCTCGTTTTGGATTAAAGCGATATTAACGATTTGGAAGCCAATTAAGCTTAGTACAAGGAAGATGATATGAAGTGAGTTTGGCGCTTGTCCACGATTTGAACGAATTTGGTCAACCTTCTCACCAATCTTATATGCCCAGTAAAAGCCGTAGATTCCGCAAGTTAAAATTGAGAATACTACAACCATAATTCCAGATACATCATCTTTTCCTACTATTCTGTTTGTTTCATCGTTTACACATGCCCACCAATATAGTGAGTATAGTCCGCAAGTCACAAAACACAGAACAATACTAATTGGTATACTTCTTTGTTTAATCATTTTTTATTTCTCCTTTCAACAATAGTCGTACTTTTATATAATACTACATTTTTATACACATTTCAACCTTTTTTTACCCTATCCGTTTTTCTATCTGTTTTTTGTTTAAAATCTAGCATAATTTTGCTAATAAAGATAGAATATCCTTTAGCGTTAACATCACAACTTCAATACCAATGTATGAATTTGTAGTAAATTTTGTTTTTAAATTATTCAAATTATTTAAGATATGCTTAATTTCTTTAAAAATAACACTTAAATGTTATAATAATACTTGAAAATTAAATGAATTTACTGTAAAATAATATTTGAGTATATGCAATAAAATGACCTTCTATTTCATTAATATGATAGTAAGGGATAAACAGTCAACCAAGACAAAGAATAATTGGAGGAAAAATGAAATATATAGCGACCATAATATCAGTTATTTTAATAGTTGTTATGTCTGGTTGCACTGAAAATACAGTTCTTAACGAAAGCAGTTCTGGAAATGGTGCAACGGTAACAGAAATAGTTGTTAATAGATCTGAAGCATCTAACGAAAATAGCAGCGAGGCATCTTCTTATGCTCAGCCAGAATCTTCAAAAGCTTCGTCTTCTGAACCTAGCAGCGCTTTTGAAGTTGAGCAAGCATCCAGCCAAAGCGAACAAAGCAGTTCAGGGGATGTGTCTGCGCCTTCATCACCTGCCTATACCGATTTTATACCAAGCGAGCCTATAAAGGTTTTAGATAGCAAGCCTGTACTAACCTTAGAGCTCTCTAAGACAAATGTTGTGCTTAATGGGCTTTATGATGAGGAAGAAGTATCTGTTGCAACAAATGGAGTTAGCTCAAATATTATATTAACCACAACAAACGGAATAAAAGCAAGCTATAATCATGAAACTAAATCTATAACTATATCAGCAGAAAATGATGGTAGTGTCATTGTAAAGGCGACTGAGCCTGGATATGTTTCAGACGAACTTGAAATCACTGTGACATTAAATCTTCCTGTGATAAAAGCGGCGACATCAAACAGCAAAATTGACATTTATGGAGCTGATGATGTTGTTGAGCTTCCAGTTGAAATAAGCAATGTAAATTATGCAGATGTCGAGGTAACAGCGACCAATGGAGCTAAAGCTTACTACAATGAAACTGGTGCAAATGGCGGAAATATTGTCATCTCTGCTTCCAAAGATGCAACAGTTACAGTTAGGGTATCTGCCCATGGCTATTCTTCTGTTTCGACAAAAATCAATGTAAGCTATCACGACTTGCAAGTTCCTTTAAATCTAAGCAAAGCTTCTCTTTCAGTTGAGCATAATGAGGTTGCTTATGTAACTGTTGACACAGGAGAGGTAACAGGAGCTGACATTCAAATAAAAAATTCTGGTGGTGTTAATGCAAGCTATCAAGACGGACAAATTGAAGTTTCTGCAACTGGTAGTGGCACAATAACAGTCACTGCAATGAAAAGTGGATTTGCTAGCACAAGCAGAGAAATTACTGTTAGCTATCAGCCTTATATACCAGAGCCGACTGTTCCACAAGCTGAAACTAATGAATTTGAGCAAGAAGTGCTTCGATTAATCAATAAGGTAAGAGAGGATAACGGCTTAACTCCATTTGGCACTAGCAGCAACTTAAACTACTACGCAGACATTAGAGCCGACGATCTTCAGGAGCTATACAGCCACGATAGACCAAATGGCGATACTTTCTATTCCATCTTCACAGAAACCGAAGGCAACAACACCTATGGCGAAAATATCGCAGAAGGACAATCAACTCCAGAAGAAGTAGTCAATGATTGGATGAACTCTCAAGGCCATAAAGACAACATCCTAAACCCTAACTTTGATGAGATGGCTGTTGGCATTAGCACAAATAGCGAAGGAAGAATAAGCTGGGTTCAGCTTTTCTGGGGCAGAAAGTAATATCTTTATTACACTACGTTTTAATATCTAAGTAACAAATAAATGACATCGCCAAGATAAAACGGCGATGTCATTTTTATGTGTTATGAGAGTTTGTGTGCATTAGCTGATTGGGGTAAACGTATATTGTAGTAGCATAGCCCCAGTTTGTCCGTGCTCTTTATTATTCAACAAATCGAAAAATGACATCACAAATTGTAGCGGCGACTAGTAGTCGCCATCTTAGTTTTTCGCTAATATTTTAGTTTCGTTGCCATCAAGGGTCCGCTTTGCTGCCTTGATGGGTGGGTTCGGATAGTGCGCTCCTTTGTTTGGGGGCTAGTTAAGCTTTCACCCTGTCGGCATTCCACCTTTTGTTGTGAGTGGTGTGTTTTGGTGCTTGTCTTGTTTTGTAGGTGAAAGCTGTTTAGTTTTTTAAGTATTTCGCTTTCTGCGGAAAGCGCCAAAGGGGCAGCCCTTTGATGCTGAAATTTTTTAAAAAAAATTTAGCAAAACTTTTAATCTACCTAACGGAACACTCAAAGTTTTGTGCGAAATCCCTTAGTCATTCACCATTAGTCAATTTAGTTATTCACAAGGCTATATGCCAAAATTGAAGACAACAAACTTGGCGCAACATATTGATTAGCTTTAGTTATTGCATCTGAAATAGCCTCAACAATCCGAATAAGACTCAAACGACTAATTTTCGCCTCTCCCTTCGCCTTTGAGAAAATATACATTTTTAGCATGGTTAAAAAACGAACAAACTGCTCCCTCTTCCCGTCATACTGCTTTAATATGGTTAAAACCCCAAAGTCATCTAAATCTAAAATAGCGCTATATATCTTTTCGCAGTCTTCTAAAATGCCAATAGTTTGCTTGTCTTCTAAAGCTGAAATAACCTCACCAACGACATTTGAGTATATTGAGGAGAGGTTTTCAACAAGTTGTTCGTCGGCTGTTGAAATCTTCCTCATAACAGCAGTTTTACACTGCTCTGTTGTCAGCGAAGGCGTTTTTAGCAAGGTTGCCCTCGAACGCACAGTTTCAAGCAACATCTGCTCACTTTCAGATACTAATATATATATAACGCTAGAAGCTGGCTCTTCAATCTGCTTTAACAAAGCGTTTTGCGCCCCCTCAAGCATTAAATGCGCATTTTCAATTATATATATTTTCGCCTTGCCTGTTGAGGAATATAGTGTGGAAGATTTCTTCACCTCTCTTATCTGCTCGATTGTTATTGCCCCGCTTTTTGATTCCTCCAAAGCCATAACAACGCTAACATCTGGGTGATTGCCAGAAAGAACTGCCCTGCAACTATCGCAAACACCACAATAATAATCGCTCTGTTCGCAGTAATATACAGCCGCTATTTCTGTGGCGAAGCTGGTTTTTCCGGTGCCTTTTGCGCCACTAATTATCATGCAATGAGGAAAACGCCCGCCACCCTTTAAGATGGCGAGCATTTTTTCATTATGTTCATTTTGTAAAAGACCTAAGCTCATTAAATCTTCTCAAATCTTTCTACATTCATCACAAATACTGTCGCTCCCCCAACAGTTACCTCCACCGGAAAAGAGGTATACATTCCAACACCATAAGATGCAGAAGATGGAACCATTTGTGTGCGTTTTTTGGAATGCTTTCCAATAATCTCAAGAACTTGATCAACCTTGTCATCATCAGTACCACAAATAAAAGTGGAGTTTCCTGCCATTAAAAAGCCTCCTGTAGTCGCAAGCTTAGTAACTTGGAACCTTTCCTTAGTTAAAGCAGTTTGTACCTTTGCGCTGTCATCATTAGAAACAATAGCCATTATCAGTTTCATATATAGACCTCCTTTTATGTAGTTATATTTTATATATCTATTTTACCACAAATAATTTCGTAATTCTATACTTTTTTAGTAAAAAAATTACGTTTTTACCAATTTTCTCTCCAAATACAGTTATTGGTATTCCAGGGGGGCATGGCGCGACAACTTCTGCCGAAATTCTCCCCTCGCAGTTTTCAACATCTAGCTGTTCATAATCCGCAAAACTCGCTTCTCGAATTGATAAAACTCTCTCCCCTTTTGGAATTTTTGTTCTGTTAATTATCTCGTCCATCTCTTTGCAAGGATATTCTGAGATTAGATCAGCAAATTTATATGCATTTTGGAGAGAGCTGTTTGGGGCGAATAAAAAAATAACTAAATTCTCGCTAACAAGCTCTGGTACTATATTAGCCTCATTTAATAGCTCATTAACATTTGGCGCATCATGGAGGATAACTGCCCTTAAAGGCTCATCAGCAAAGCTATAAGCCATCTCTCCTAATCGCTTTTTATACAAAGCAACCTCATCTGCCATTTTAATATAGCTATCCTTCATGTTGTCAAGATTTAAGGCGCAGTCCTCAATTGAGAGCATTATTGGATAGGACGGAGAGGTTGAGCCGAAGATTGGCATTAGTCGCCTTGCCCTTTGCTTTAAGCCTTTATCTTTTAAATGAAGCACAGCTCCTCCAGTTAAGACAGGCATTGATTTATGCAGAGAATCAGCACAAGCAGCAGCGCCTTGTTGTATAGGATGGTTATCAAAATATATTAGGTGGCTTCCATGCGCATTATCAACTAATAGTGGTATCTCGCCACATTGCTGGGATATCGCTTTAATATCTAGTATCTTCCCAAAATAGTCAGGCGAAGTGATATAAACAGCCTTAACATCATCATGCTCTAAAAGCAATGAAGGCAGCTCGCTTATATCATACATCCAAACAACCTCAACGTCTATTAACATTGCAGAAGATATAGCAGATCTATGTGCATTTCTTGCGAATATCGCTTTGCTTTTAGGCTTTAGATAAAGACTAAGCATTGTTTGAATAGCGAGAGTGCATCCTCCAGCAGATATTAAAGCCCCACCACTACCATAATATGCCTCGAACTTCTTTTCAATGTCTAAAAATATTTCTGTGTCATCAAATAAAGAGCCTGTTGTATCTGTTTCGGTGGCATCATATTTCGCCACCTCATCTAAAGGCGCTCTTAACACACCCTTATGCCCAGGCATATGGTATCGCTCTTTATCGAAAATTTTCTCTATTCCTTCTCGTAATGTCATAGTTTCACCTCTTGATATATACTAACACTGATATAAATTTAGCTGTGGAGAAACAAAACTTCCCCACAGCCTATTATTTTATTGCCCTGATGCCTTATCTGGCTTTATCATTTCGGCAGCATCGCCGACAAACACAGGCTTTGAGTAGTAATATCCTTGAATAACATCGCATTCAATTTCTCTTAAATACTCAACCAAAGCCAAGTCCTCAACGCCCTCTGCGACAACGTCAATTCCAAGATTTTTTGCCATTCGGATAATTGACTCAACAATTATTCTCATTCTATCGCTATCATCATCGTCATTTTCGGCAATAGCGAAAAAGCTCTTATCTAGCTTTAATGTATCCACATGAAGCGCTCTTAAAAATCCTAAAGAGGAGTAACCAGAGCCAAAATCATCAAGGGAAATGGTAAAGTTATTTTCGTGCAGTCTTGTGATACAATCAAGAAGCTCAGCCATTGTACTTTCAAGGAAGGTATTTTCCGTTAGCTCAACACTAAGCAGCTCATGAGGCACATGATATAAATCCGCCATATCGCAAAGATCTGAAACGAAGTTTGGGTTGTTAAGATGTTTTCTTGAAAAGTTGACTGAAATTGGAACAACCTTTCTCCCCTCATCTATCCATCTTCTTAACAGACGGCAAGTTTGCTGGAACATATAATAATCGAGCTTTACAATAAAGCCGTTTCGCTCAAATATATGAAGGAACTCAAATGGAGGAATAAATCCATCTTTTTGCTTCCATCTAACCAAAGCTTCCATTCCATAAATTTCCTCAGTCTTTGTTAGGTACTGAGGCTGAAGCACCAACTTAAACTCATGATTAAGAAGCGCCTCTTCCATTATATTTTCGATATGCTGTTCTTTTTGAGCTTGGCTCTTCATGTTGCTATCGAATACTTTATAGTTAATGCTGTCAGACTTTTTAGCAATTTTATGAGCAAGCTTTGCCTTTTCATAAGCGCCTTGAATATCTTTGTCGCCCTCTTCCATTAGATAAGCACCAAAAACTATTTTAACCCTGCCTTGAGGTCTGCTTGCAAGCTCTTTTTGGAAATGTTCAAGAGCCCTAGTCGCCCTTGCCACAACTTCATTTTCGTTTGAAGCAAGCAAAAATAATGTAAACTCATCCGACCCTGATCTTGCGATAAACTCTTTGTTTGGTATTAGTCTGCTCCCAAGCCCAGCACCTATTGTTCTAAGAAGGTCATTTCCTTCTTCTCGCCCATGAATTTCATTAAACATACTAAAGTTTTTAATGTCCAAAAGCACAATAGCATAGCTATTATCTCGCTCTGTTTCTATTAAATACCTGACATCAAGCATCAGCTTTTTTAGGTTAATAAGCCCTGTTATATCGTCGTAATAAGCAGCTCTTGTAAGCTCTATTCTAACCTCTCTTAGCTTAAAGGCAAAGGCTGCAACTCCAAATACTAGCAACAATATTATTATAGCAGCTATCGAAATTGCAAAAAACTGGCGATACTCCACCAAACTATTCACAAAACTAAGCATAGAATCATCTCTAACGTCGCCTGTAGTTTGAGCATAGCTATCCACATGATTAGCAAAAGCTAAAACAGCAACTAACATAGATATTAAGCTTTTTTTCATCACGCCCATCACCTCTTTAAGTCATCAAAATCGCATAAGATTATTAGCAGTCAAGCCTTCACTCATGTATTATAACATATATTCATAAAAAAATAAAGTTATATTTTAAATTTTGTTATAATTTTACCTCAAAATATTACAAAAGATCTATAATAATACCAAAAATGACCTCGCCTTATAATAATGGTTAGGTCATTTTTATGTCTTCGGTTAATTAAGGTGAACGGACAACCGCAATGGTTGTTTCTACTCTTGGCAAAAGCATCAAATGATATCACCAGTCGACATTTTAATTTTGTGCGACGGTGCGTCGAGCGCCGCACCCTACTATTTTTGGGACGTCAATTTTTGGTGTGATATTTATGGTCATGCAAAACAAAAAATGACATCGCAAATTGTAGCGGCGACTAGTAGTCGCCATTTTAGTTTTTCGCTAATCTTATAGTTTTTTTGCCATCAAGGCTCCGCTCCGCTTACTTGATGGGTGGGGACGGATAGTGTGTTCCTCTGTTTAAGGTTTTGTGAAGCTTTCACCCTGTCGTCACCCCAGTTTTTACTGTGAATTTTAAACTTTTGTGCCTGACTTGTTTTTTTGATGTGAAAGCTGTTTAGTTTTTTAAGAATTTCGCTTTCTGCGGAAAGCGCCAAAG